>NZ_JAZHLI010000073.1:0-17753 GCF_036549475.1 Aurantimonas sp. A2-1-M11
CACGAGAACTTGCTGGTCACGGGGGCAACAGGCCTGGGGAAGAGTTGGCTTGCCTGTGCTATCGGCCATAAGGCCTGCCGCGACAACCGCTCCGTCCTCTATCACCGCGTGCCCCGCCTCTTCGAGGCCATGGCGCTCGCCCGAGGCGATGGCCGCTATGGAAGATTGCTCAAGAGCCTTGGCCGCGTCCAACTTCTCATCCTGGATGACTGGGGCCTCTCGGTCCTCACTCCTTCCGAGCGAAGAGACATCCTCGAGATTCTCGACGACCGCCATGGCCGCGCATCCACCATCGTCACCAGCCAAATCCCGGTGGATACATGGCACGACGTCATCGGAGACCCCACTCTCGGCGATGCAATCCTGGATCGTATTGTCCACAATGCTCATCGCCTCCAACTGACCGGAGAAAGCATGAGCAAAAAGAACGCCAGAACCTGGCCTCTTGACGAGACCAACGTCGCCTGACCAACCTCACCAATCGGCCAGAGCGCCCCGCTCATGATCGCGCGAAATGCGTGCTCACGATCGTCTGAAATCAGCGCTCACGATCGAATGAAATCGACGCTCACGATCAGCGAAATTCGCATTGAGACGCCCCTCAGCTTGGCTATTGATCGTAATCGCGCTGTCAGACGACAGCAGCCCGGCGAAGACCATTTGGCAGGCATTCGTGTTCAACAGGCTCTTGAGGAGATTGCCCGCGGCATATTGGAAACGGTTGGTCCGCTGGTCGATGAAATGCTGGTACTCATCGACGATCAGGAGCTGTACCTCCTGTTCCCGCAGGTGGTGGATGATGGCTCGCGTCTTGTCGCCCCGCGTCCTCAGCCCGCGCTGAGGCACTTTCAACGCTCCCAGAACGGCGTCCAGTAGCGACAGCACGGTGCATTCCGACGGAGCTTCGAGATAGACGACAGGCGACTTCATTCCTGTCACCGTTTCGTACGATTTGAAAGTCTCGGCATAGTACCGGACCGCCGTGCTCTTCCCGGCCCGGGAACGGCCGGAGATCAGCGAGAACTCGGCATCCACCATGGCTTTGGGCGCCACGGCATTGTGCACTTCGGCGATCGCGTTGATGGCCTCCTTGAATTTTCGATGGGGAACAACGATCTCCTTGACGAAAGCCTGCTTCGACTGGGAACCTGCGGGGTCCTGCGAGTTGAGCATCGCCGCGATCGCGGGGGGAAAGTTCACGACGCCGCGCGGCCCAACGGTAGACGGGGTGCGAGGTGGCAGCGGGGACTGCGTCTTACTTCTTGGCATTGAGGTTTTCCATCTTCTCGAATTTCATGGGTTTGGCAAGTTCACGCCCGGCTTTCGTGCCGATCGGCTCGGGGGGCATGTCGGAAACGTTGTCGCGCGTCTTGGCCTTCGGGGCGGAATTCCCGCGCGGTTCCACCGAGCGGGACTTTGGCGCCGCATCCTTCGACCGGATCGCGGACGAGGGCGCGGGCCCGCCCGCCGGGGTCGCACCCTTCAAGTCGTCGTCCGCAATCTCTTCGACGTCGGCGGCCACGTCGAAGAGGTCGAGATCCTCGCGCGAGGCTTCCTCGTCGTAGTGGTCGTGACCGGGCACGAGCGACTTGCGACCGATACCTAGGTAGCGGGCGACACGCACCCGGCCGCCGTTTCGGTCCCGTTCGGCGAGCATCTCCTTGGCGATCTCGCGCAGCCGCAACCGGGCGTCGATGAGCTGTGTCATGGAGAGGTGTCCGACCTTCGAGCGGTCCTTCACGAACCGGCAGATGACCTTATGGGCGTGGAGGCTGAGGCCGCGCGCGTAGTCCAACCGGGTGCACGGCACCTTGACCACCAGGGAGCGGCCCGGATGGTTCGGATCCGGCTTCATCGCCCAGATGTGGTCGATGCATGCCGGGTCGTACTTGACGGTGACCTCATCTAGGACGCCGTCCTCGTCGGAGAGCGTCCCGCGGAAAATCCCGAGCTCGTCGCAGTTGAACTTGAGACCCCAGAGCTTGATGCCGACGGGGTGCACGGACCGGATTTCGGTCCCGCCGACGAACAGGACGAGGTCCTCCTCGGCCGGCGGGAACTGCGTCCCGCCCTTCCCGACGTGCTCGAACCAGTACTCCTGCGGCGAGACGCCGAGTTCGTGGTGCGGCTCGAGGTGGTAGCCGTCCACGATCCACGTCGTGATCAGGATCCTGAGTTCCGTCAGAGTCAGGAGGATCTCGTATGTGTCGCGGATCTGCTTGCGGGTTTTCTTCGGACCCTTGCTCTGGGGTTTCGTCTCCGCCCACGCAAACATGTGGCCGATGTCGCTCGCCTTCAGGCGACGGTTGAAGGCCTCGATGTACGGCTTCATCTCCGGCATGCCGGGCGGCAAGGGATTGAGCTTCGTGCCCAACCTGTAACAGGCGTCCTTGAACGTCTTCGAAAGCAGGTCCGCTCCCTGGTCCGTCCAGACGTCCCACTGCTTCCCGTACATCGGGTAGTTGTTGTGAACGTACGGGCGGCCGTCGGGTCTCTTGCCCATCCAGGAAAGGTCCTTCGGCATCATCGCGTTCTTCATGAGCTGCGCGTTCACCGCCTCGGACGGGGGGTCGAACCCCACGTGCGTGCCGACGATGCACCTCGACTTCACGTCGATGTCGAAGCTCGCCCAGGGAATCCCGAGCGGCAGCATCAGCACGTCATCGACGACGTGCCACCGAAGGCGGGTATGATCCACTTCGCCCCGCTGGAAGACGTGGTCCACGACGGCGCCCGCAAGCACCGCTTTGAACATCCGCCTGGCCTTCCGCGAGCCGTGGACGCGGCTCGCCTTGTCGAGCCCGGTTCGGCGTAGCCAGGCGTCACGAACGTTCTCGTACTTAATGAGAGCTTCCCAATCGATTGCCTCGGTCCGGCCCACCCTAGGGATGAGGGACTCGATCGTGTCCCTGCCGTCCTTGCCCGTCTTGACCCGCACGTATGGGCTGAGGTCATTCGGGACGGTCGCCTTGGCGTAGCCGATGGCAGTCGTGCGGATGTGCGGAAGGACGCCGCGTCTCATCAGCCTGCACTCGTCGAGCGCCCGCTCGATGGCGGCGACGACGAAGTCCGGCTTGCGGGGCGTCCTGTTTCCCTTCTTGTGGTCGAGGCGCCTCAGGTCTTTCGGGTCACCACCGCCGACCTCGAACCGCCTGCGCCATTCAAGCACCGTAGACGCGCAGGGTGTCCATCCATTCTCGTCCGGCGGGACATCCTTTACCGCGGCGCGAACGGGGTCGCGGGACTTGGCAAGACGGTCGCCTGCCGCACGCAAGGCCATCATGTGCTGCATGCGGAAGGCGACGGCGGGCAGATTGTCTTCCGGGATTTCCATCCAGCTCAGTGCACGATTCTCAGAAGCCCCCTCGCCAATCCCTTCGACCTTCCCCCTGTAGACGATCCGTCGGTCAAAGACCGCCTGCTCGATGAAAGTGTCGAGATGGGTGTCAGCCTTGTCGGTCTCCAAAGCGACGACCTTGTAACCCGGGGTCTTCACCGATCGACCAGTCACCTCGTACTCAACGCCGTCCACGGCGTAGCGTGCGCCGTCCGGCATTTGGATCGGCGTCACCCTCACGGCCGGGCCTCCCGAAACAGCGTCTCGGCCGTAATGCGCCGCCCCATGTCGACCCGAAGCTCCGCCCTCCAGACAAGGTTGAGGGCTGCCGCCATTGCCCTTCCCTCGCTCAACAGGCCGATCGCCACGATGTCAGCGGGGCAGATCGCCCCGATGCGTCGGGCGCACCGCCGCAGAAGATTGAGATCGGCTTCAGGGATGTTCCATCCCATGTTGCCGCAGACCATCTCGTTGTTGGTCAGTCGGGGCTGCCTCCTGATCCAATCGTCGGTGACAACGCGGTACCCGAAGCCCTCCGTCTTGCAGGCGGCCCGCAACTGGAGGAATTTGAGACGCGCGAGATGCCCCTTCGTGGCGCGCAAGGGCTCGACGTCGACCATTGTACGGGCTCCATTTCCCGACAGAAGGAAGTCGGGAACGTGCGCGTGCATCGTCTCGCCGTCCCACCAATCGAAGGACGCGGCCCTCGTAAGGATCGACCTGACGCGCCGGTCGCCCTCCATCAGCACGAGGAACTCCCGCTGTAGGGGACCCCAGAACGGGACGTCGCCGCCGGACTTGAAGGACGGGAACATCCCGGGCTTGTTCCAGAGCCGCGGCATCCGCTCGTCGGCAAGGGGCGGATGCTTCCTCCGGTGCGGGACGGGCGCGATGCGGATTCGGCCTACTTCCTCCCACTGTCGGTCGGCCAACTCTCGCCTTTCGAGATCTAAAGTGCTGGGGGCAAGGCGCGGGTCGTCCCCACGCCAGGCACCGACCGGCACCGAATTTCGGTGTTCTTGCACGGCATAGGTCTCCCGTGGCCGCATGACGAGGTCGTACGGCTTCGCGTTCTTCCATAGGTGAACCGGCCGACGAGGCGAGTGACCGCGTCCTTCAGCCTTCGTTAGGGAGCTGTCGCTATGGTGGAAGCATCGACGGCGTCTCCTTCGCCCGACCGTGCGTGAAGCCGGTCTCCGCGTTTGGGGTCTTCTCGATGGGCGAAAGCCCGCTTACGAGACGCGCGGACCTGCTGTGAGTCCTGCCCTGCGCGTCGAGGTCTGCTACTGTCCGCTCTAATGCGGTTCGGTTGGGTCGGATCGGGGCTCGCGGCTGCTACCGCCTTCCCCGGTCCGACCTCTCAACATCGATCCTCGGTCAGCATCCACCGCTCCAGCGATGGTAGCGGACGGAGGTTGATCGGCATTGCCGAAGACCAACCATCCCATTCGGACCTTAAGCATTCGTTTCACAGCGACGAGCGCGAAACCTTGTGCAGCAAAGAACCGTTTGAGCAAGCCGCGCGGCCCGCCCCTTTGTCAACAATATGAAATGGTTAAAATGAATCCTTGAGCAAGTTAATAACACCCATTTTTACTTTCAAATCCGAAGTACATTAAGATCAGGGAAAGTCTTCGAACGCAGGCTCGTCGGCCACGGATCGCCCGCCCCCTCAAAGAGTTGAAGCGACGGCCTCGACGTCGACCCGGCTGGCCAACGCGACACCCCGGCGCTCGCAAGTTCTCCCGCCACACGTTCGACCGCATGTCGATCGGACGCGACAAGTTCACGTGCACGACGGAAGCATTCGTCGAGGATCCGGCCAACGCGGCGCCGCAGGTCACGGTCATCGTCCAGCAGAGCGTCAAGACGCTTCCGCGCCTTCGCGCGGTGCAGTAGCGCATCTCCTAGACCGTGGGAGACCTCCATGGCAGTGGCAAGTTCCGTCGCCGACCGAAGGTCACACGCATTCTCACCGCCCGCGCCGGTTCCGCGGCTTTTCAAGATTTCCTCCTCTGCGGCCAGCCCTGCCAGCAGGCAGGCGATCTCGGCAAGGAAGCTGTCCCGGGTCACATCAAAACCTGGTCGCCGCACGAACGTTGTGAAACTATGCGCACCGACGAAGAGCCGACGATCAACCTTTGCCTCGGTCGGGTCACTGCCGGAGACGTCGGCCAGCAATGCGCCCACGACCAGATGGCCTGCCTCGTGCACGCAGACGCGACGGAAGAGGGCGTCGGAACATTCTTCCGTGGACGGGGCGCTCGCCTCGATGTCGGCGAGCTTCATCTTCTCACGCCTCTTGCGAGCTCGCCGGCGAGCGTCGCGAACCATCAGCTCGATTTCCGCACCTGTCGTTCCCCCGATGCGCTCTGCCACCGGGCGCAAGTCCGCCGTCTCCAACGCGCCCCGGAGATGGTGCCGTAGGATGCCCACGCGCGCCGTGCAGTCAGGGTGTTTGATGACGAGCACTCGCTCCAGTCGCCCCGGCCGCAAGATGGCCTCGTCGATCAAGTTCGCATGGTTGGTTGCGCCGACAACTACGACGCCCTCTCGGCCCTTCGCGCCGTCCAATTGCTCCAGCAGGCCGTCGATGACCTGCCGGGAGTAGGCGGCATAGCGATCGCCCGGATCGGTACGCGAGCCGAAGGAGTCCATCTCGTCGAGGAAGAAAATGCAGGGGGCGGCGCGGCGCGCCTCGTCGAACGCCCTCGTCATCGGCTTGAGGAGATCGCCGAGATGCCCGCGCGCCTGCCAGCTCGCGCAGGAGTGGATGTGGGGGGGATCCCGCAGGACCGTGCCAGCGCCCCTGCGAACATCGTCTTGCCGACACCCGGGACACCTGCGACGAGTGCACCGCGGTCGACGTCGGACCAGGGGATCGTGCCACTCCGGTAGTCATCGAGATCCCGGACCAGATCGTTGCCCCACTCGCCGACCTCGCCAAGCCCCGATAGATCCTCCAGCCGCGGGCCGTCGGCAAGTTCCTCAGGAACCTCGGCTGCATCCTCGACCGGGTGATCCTCGCTCCGCACCGCCGCCAGCAGCCGCTTTGCGATGCCGAGGCTCCTCTCGACGCTACGCCGTGGGGCAATGACGCTGTCGATCAAGTCGAGGGGCAGCGACGTGACGAGATCGAGCCCTTCCGGACCAGGCGCCCGCTTGGCGGTCACCATGAAGGCGGCCTTGACGAGGGCACGATCCACCGGCTCGAGCACCACGATGCCCTCGGCCGAGGCGGCGAACGCCGGGGAGACGTCATCCATGGCTCCGAGCAGGACGGCGCTACGGTCGCCACCTTTCGCGGCTTCGACGATGAGCGACCGGATGTCTTTGTCCAGGTTCCTCCGGCGGCTCCCGGTGCGGTCATAGATAGAGACGTCGTGGCCAAGGCTGCCGACGACCCAGGCGCCGAGGATGTCGCGCGCTCCGTATGTGATCGAGGTGACCGCCCCCGCGTCGACGCCGACGATTCCGATGGTGCACGGCAAGTTGTGCAGCACATGGTGGAGGCCCGCCCGGCGAAGCGCGCGGACGATCAGCCCCCGAGCGATCATGGCGGAGGGCGCCAGGGGGGCGCGGCGGACGCGACTCTTCCTGGCGTCGATACGTTGCTTTTCCTCGAAAAGGTAACGGGTGATCATCGACGTCCGCTCCCCTCGAACGCGTTGCCCTCCACTCCGAGCCTGTACCAGCGGCTCAGCGTTCGCGCGTAGCCGTGGTCGGGTGCCCACACCCACAGGTCAGATGTCAGGGCCATGCGACCGGCGCGGACGTCGGGATGACCGTCGATGTAGCCACGCAGGCAAGGCACCGGGCGGGTGTCGAGAACCCATTGGTGGATGTATGGCGATCCCTGGATGACGGCGGGATCGGGATGCCGACCCTTCTTGAGGTTCTCGAGATCGGCAGCGAGACGTCGAACACGTTCGAGGTGTTCGTCGAGTTGGAGGAAATCGCCGGAGCGAGTGATCTGGATGGTCATGACACAGGTTCTCATTCGTGGGTCGCCAAGGCGCGCCGCGCGGTTTTCGGAAGAGGGTCTGAATTGATGGCGGGTCAGTCCCGCCAGCGCGGCGATCGCGGCTATGGGATCGCCTGCGTTGCGGATGGTCGTCATGGCCTCCACGAGCGGCAGGCTGCCCTCTTGATCGAGCGCCGCCAGGAGACGGACGCGGTCGGAGAGGGTTACCCGCCAGTTGGCGTGGCGCAGGATCTCGCGCGCGTTCTCGAGTCGGACGCCCGCGAGTTCAGACGTCTGCACGGACCAGATCGGCATGCCCCGGGTTGCGGCCACCGCGATCGCCCAATCCGGGACACGCTCGCCGTCTTCGATGACCGCGACAAGCTCGACTGCGGTCTCGCAAACCACCTCGAAATCCGGAAGGAACGTGCTGCCACTCTGGGACAGTGGTGATGGTCCACACGTCCAGGACAGAACGCGCGGGTCGACGTCGAGAAGACAACCCGCGTCTCGGACGGACTGTGTCCGGAAGCGTTGCTCCCCGACGCACCGGATCGTCTGCGAGGGAGCGAAGCGGGGTGACCGGCGTCCTCCAGCGGACGTATTGCGACCCTGCGGGATAACTGGGATGTCATTGGAAGGAAGCTGGTGCACGGCACGCCTATCCGTCGCGGACGGGCATGGCCTCGCGTCCGCTAACCTCATGAAGGTCGGAAGATCAGCGTATCGATATGAGGGTGAACGTGGCGCGCGCGACCGCCATGCGCTGAAAGCGCTTCGGCTGGGGGTGATCGTACAGGTGCGGGCTCATGAGTGAACAAATAGCGAACTTCACCTTCCGGCGTCAACAGGTAATTTGCTGGTTGGGTCAGATGGCAGGTTTCGCCCTCGGCAGACGCGCAAGTCACCGTCCGCCCTCTCCCAAAGCAGTCATTAGCTACCCTATCTGACGACATAGGAGTCTCAGCTCCACCTGTGCGCCAGGAGAGGTTCAACGGCCGCCCGAACTCGTGCCTGCGCCTCTGTCCCAAGCGGCAGGATCGGTGGCGGCGGCGCCATTTTTCCGAGATCAAGCAGGTCGAGGAGCACGTACATGACGCGTAGGCTCCCGAAGGTATTGAAAGTCTCCCAAAGCGGCGACAGCTCGGCATCGGCGCGACGCGCCTCCTCAGCATCGCCGTCCTTCGCGGCGCGTGCGAGGGCAACGATTGGAGTGGGCAGCGTGCCGCCGAGGACGCTGTAGAAGGCATCCGCCCCAGCCAGTAGCGCATCCGCAGTACCCCAGTCGCCGCTGTAGCCGACCGCAAGCTCCGTCCGGTTGCGCAGGGTGGCGATCTCGATTCCGTAATCGCCGTCCGAAGGCAACGGCATCTTCACCGCCCGGATCGTCGAGAGGCGGGAGAGCCGCTCTAGGAGATCGAGGCCAAAGGTGAAGTGGGTGGTACCGGGATTGTTGTAGAGGCAGAGCGGCAAGCCGGATGTGTCCGTCACGGCCCGGTAGTGCTCGTAGGCTTCTTCCTGCGTCAGTGGCGTGTAGGAAACCGGCGCCATGAGCAGCGCGTCGGCGCCTGCGGCCTCGGCGTCCCGGGCAAGATCCCGCGCCCAATCCGTGCGGAGCGCCCCGACACCGACGACGAGCGGCACGCGCCCTCGTACGCACTCCACCGCGGCTTCGACCGCCCGCAGCCGCTCGTCCCGTGCCAGGTAAGCGTAGGTGCCCGTCGAGCCGAGGAGGCCGATCGAGTCGACGCCCGCCTCGCACAGGCGGTCCAACAGCCTCGCGAGCATCTCGACATCGACGCACCCGTGTTCGTCGGCAGGCGTGATCGGAAAGGCGCACAGGCCGTGGAAGGGAAAAGCACTGGGCATCGTCGGCTCCGTTGCGATGGCCGTCGGGGCCGGAGCAGGCGGATGCCTTTCGATCTTCGCTGCCACCTCCAAGAGGAGCTTTGCGCGTGCCGCGCCCGTCATTCTAGGCCAAGGCCCGTAGTCGAATGCCTTCCGGGCAGCCGCAACAGCCGCGAGGACGTCCTCTGGGTTACCGCGTTGGTATGTGCTCACCGCGACGCCGTGCGCCGTCGAGATCCGATCGATCGTCTGCCCGGACTGCGAGTTCACCCATTTGCCGTCGATGAAAAGCTGGTACGCGGTCGGGCCCGACTGAGCCTCGGCGATGGTGGCGATGCGGATGTGTGCGGTTATGACGTTCCCTCGATCGAAATTCAGTTGCCCGTAAAGGCTGGCGGACGCTTCGCACGGAAGCTCTCGACGCCCTCGGCGCAGTCGGCGGTGGTGGCGATGAAGGCGCTGGCAAGGGCCTCGACGGCACCCGACGCTTCCTCACCCTCGGCGACCGACAGCAGAGCCTTGGCGACGCGGGTGGCCGCCGGGCTGCGCGAGGCGATACGGTCTGCCCATTCAACGGCGGCAGCCGTTCCTGAGCCCGTGTCGACCACCCGGTCGACCAGTCCGGCAGCGAGCGCCTCCTCTGCCGTCAGGACGTCGCCGCCGATCGCCATGCGCCTGACAATCTGCGCACCGAACCGGCGGACTGCGCGCTGCGTGCCGGACCAACCCGGCACGACGCCGATCGACGTCTCCGGCAGCCCGACCTTGACGTGGCGTTCTGCCACTCGGAAGTCGGCGCAGGCCGCGAACTCGAAGCCGCCACCGAGCGCGTGACCGTCGAGCACCGCGATCGTCGGCAGCCGCGAGCGTGCCAAGCGGTCGAAAACGCGATGTCCTCGCCGTACCCAGTCCTCCGCGAAGGCGGTCGGAGTCATTCCCGACCATGCGGTGATGTCGCCGCCGGCGCAGAAGCCGCGCCCCTCCCCCAAGATCAGCATCGCCGCCAACCCGGGCTCCGCGTCGACCGCGTCGAGCGCGGCGTAGAGTGCGGACAGCATTTCGAGGTCCAACGCGTTCAGCTTGGCCGGGCGGGCCAGAACGAGGCGGGCGACGCGACCGTCAGCCTCGACGCGGACGCCGTGTCCCTCGTTGCCGAAATGGCGGTCAAGCGGCACGGGCGGCCTCCTCCGGCACCTGACGCGGCTTGCCTGGGTGCAGGTGCAGTCCCATCGGCTCGTCGCGGTAGAGCGCGGCGTCCGATACCTTCAGGTTCGGAGAGACCAGCAACGGGAAGTCGGCGTGGGCGAGGACGTCGCGCTCGAGCTCGATGCCGGGCGCGATCTCGGTGACCTCGATTCCCGCCGAGGTCAGGCGCATGACGCAGCGCTCGGTTACGTAGAGGATGTCTCGTCCTGCGGCGACGGCGCGGGGACCGGAGAAGGATACGTGCTCGACGTTGCGGACGAGCTTGTTGATCTTGCCCTCCTTCTCGATCTGAACCTTGTCGTCATGGAGGCCGACCTTGGCGCCGGCCTTGAAGAGACCCGAGAAGACAATGCGCTTGGCATGCGAGGTGATGTCGACGAAGCCGCCGGCGCCGGCGGTCACGTGCGGACGGGCCGAGAGGCGCGAGACGTTCACCGAACCGTCCTGCCCAATCTCAAGGAAGGACAGGAGCGAGGCGTCGAAGCCGCCAGCTTGGAAGTAGGTGAAGAGGTGGGTCGAGGGCATGATCGCCTCGGCGTTGGATGAGCAGCCGAAAGCGAAGTCCAGGAGTGGGACGCCGCCCACTGCACCCTGCTCGATCACCCAGGTCACCGCTCCGTGCAGCCCTTCCTCCAAGAGGATGCGCGGGACGTTGGCCGAGATTCCGAAACCGAGGTTGACGGCGGTGCCGTCGGCGAGCTCCTGAGCGACGCGTCGGGCGATTGCCTTCTGGATGCCAAAGTCGGCTAGCTCGAAGTGCGAGAGGGGATGGAACACCTCCCCGGAGATGGCCGGATCGTAGGCGGTCTGCGTCGTCTGCATCTGATCGGACGCGACCACGACGTAGTCGACGAGGATGCCCGGCACACGCACGTCCTGGGGAGACAGCGTCCCAGACTTAACTTCGCGCTTCACCTGCGCGATTACGACGCCGCCGTTGTTGTGGGCAGCCATCGCCTGCTCGAGCGCACCGAGGAAGGCTCCCTCGTGCTCGAAGGTGAGGTTGCCTCGCTCGTCGGCGCTGGTCGCCCGGATGATTGCGACGTTCGGTCGGATCGCGGGGAAGAACAGCCATTCTTCCCCAGCGAAGTTCTCGACGCGCACCACTGGCTCGCCCTTGTTGTCGTTCATCGCGCAGCCGAACTGGCGCGGGTCGACGAACGTCTCGAGACCAACCTTGGTGAGGACGCCTGGACGCCCGGCGGCCGCCTCGCGGTGCATGTCGAACAGAATACCCGAGGGGATGTTGTAGGCCTCGACGGCGTTCTCGCCGATCATCCGCCAGATCGCCGGCGGCTCGCTGGTCGAGGGACCGGACGGGTAGGAACCGCAGATCGTGCGCTTCAGGAGGCCCGGCTTCGCAAGGTGGTCGATGCCGCGGATGCCGTACATGTCGCCCGCTGCGATGGGATGGAGCGTCGTCAGGGCACGAGGATGCCCGGACGACTCGAACCGCTCGCCGATCGCCGCCAGGACCGCGTCGGGGCAACCGAGGCCGGACGACGACGACACGGTCACGACCGAGCCGTCCTCGATAAGACTTGCGGCCGCTTTGGCAGTGATGCGCTTGCTCATCGTTTCACCAATCAGGTTTCGTAGCGTCGTTCAGAACCCGCCTACAATGCCGCCGGACTCCGGCGGCGATCGAGCCTTTTGGGCAGAGGGTCGGATCGGGCATTCAGACATCATGTCGGATGGAACCCGGACAGCGCCGGGCCCTAGCGTCGATCCGAGGCCTCCCGCCCTCATGAATTTGGAACGTTCCAACATATTCGCAATTGGTTGTCAACTCTGCTTACGGACGTGTCCGCCGCAGAACCGAGCCATTTCACCGTCAAGGCTGATCGTCGATCGCGAGTTCAAGCACGTGATGTTGGATGCGACCGTCGAACATCTCAAGCAGGCCCCTCGTCATCTATCGGCTCTCGTGCCGCACATCTGACGCCACGGCGACCTTGAGATCCTCCCGGCTGCCGTAGAGGGTCGATAGAATCATCGGGAAAGTGGGAGCCTCTTCGTCAGACTCGATCCCGTACAGGATCCCCACCTGCATCAGCGTCGGGAATCGCAGCCACATCGGTACCAACTTCGTTTCGGCGTAGTCCCGAAGCGCTTGCTCCTTTTCAAGGTGAATTTCTCCTTCGAAGAGCGCTTGGCGTATGATCATTTCGTTGTCCTTCCACGGGTCTCCGCACATCCCCGCCGCGTACCAGGCCTTTGACGGAGCGCGACCCGGCGCCGTCGTCCGACGGTGTTCCCCGCAGGTGCAAGCTGGTAAATTGCTGGTTGTCGAATTGCGGACCGTCACTAATGACGGCCCCATTTCGTCGGACACCGATCCAAACCACTTGACTGATTTGGATCGTTCCATCATTTATGCACGAATTGGAACCGGGAGAACAGGATGCGTCGGCCGCGGGTCACCGTTATCGACATTGCAGAGGCGGCAGGCGTCTCGAAGTCGACCGTGTCGTTGGTGCTGCAAGGCTCGCCCCTCGTGAAGGGGACAACCCGGGCGAAGGTCGTCGAGATCATGAGTGAGCTCGGGTATGTCTATAACCGCGGGGCCGCGAACCTGAGGCAGACGGGCTCGAAGTCGGGGATTGTCGGCGTGGTCGTCAACGACCTGACCAACGGCTTCTTCGCCGAGCTCGCGGTAGGCGTCGACATGGTCGTCCAATCCGCTGGCTTTGTGCAGTTCCTTTCGAACACGAGCGAAAGCATCGACCGTCAGCGCGAAGTGGTGGCCTCCATGCGTGAGCATGGCATCTCCGGCCTTCTAGTCTCGCCGGCACGTGGGACGGATGCAGCGGACTTCGCGCCGCTCGTCGAGGCTGGTATCCCCGTGGTCGTCGTGGTCCGCAGCCTCCCGGGCGGAAAGCTCTCCTCCGTGGTCGCCGACAATCCAAGCGGGGTCGCGAGCGCAGTGCGGCACCTGTCCTCGCTCGGACATCGCCGTATCTCGTTTCTCGGCGGCTTTCAGGACACGGCCGTTTTTCATGAACGGTTGTTGGGATACCGCTCCGCCGTGACTACAGCGGGTTTTGGATTCGACGGCTCGTTGGTCGTTCCGGCTGCCCCCTCCCGCGCGGGCGGAGCGGAGGCCATTGCTCGCGCGCTTGCCGTGACTGACCGCCCCACGGCAGCGGTGTGCTTCAACGACGCGGTAGCGTTCGGTGCCTGCGATGGCCTGCGGTGGCACCGCCTCGAACCCGGTCGTGACTTTGCCATCGTCGGGTTCGACGACGTCATCGAGGCCCGCAGCGCCGTACCCGCGCTGACGACGGTTTCGGTCGATCCGCAGGCTATGGGCCGCCGGGCCGGGCAACTCCTTCTCAAGCAGATCGCCGCTGGCAACGTTTCATCCGAAGCCATCATGACCTCCGTCCGACTCGTCGTCCGCGAGAGCTGCGGCGCCCGGGAGCTTGCAGCCCAAGCCTGAGGTTCCGGTCCAGCCGCGAACGCTGGCTTCTTCGTCACCCTCGAACCAAATCGGCCCGCCCGCACGGGGCGCCCGCCTGAAAGGTCCCCCCATGGCCCTTGAAGTCCCGCAACCCATCCTTGACGTCCTGACGGACGTCGACATGCCGAAACTCCCCGCTGAGGCTGCGGCCACGGACACGATCGCCATCGGCGGCTTCAAGATGCCGCTGTACCGCAATGCCTGCGTCGTTGTCGGCTCGGGAGCGGCGGGGCTACGTGCGGCGGTAGAGGCAAAGCGGCGGGGCATCGACGTCTCCGTGCTCAGCCAGAGCGCTTGGGGCGGAACATCCGCCTGCTCGGGCTCAGACAAGCAGACGCTTCACACGGCGAACACTGCGAACGCGGGCGACAACTTCGCGGCCATGGCCCGCGCCCTGCGGGCGGGAGGGGCCATGGACGAGGACACGGCCTACGTTGAGGCTGTCGGCTCGGCACGCATGATGGCTTCGCTTCAGTACCTTGGCCTTCCCCTGCCTCAGGATTCCCTAGGCGGCACCCTGCGCTATCAGACCGACCACGACGAGGTCGGCAGGGCTACGAGCTGCGGCCCGCGCACCTCCCGGCTGATGGTCAAGGTGCTCGCGGAGGAGGCGATCCGGCTTGGGGTGCCGATCCGCAACCACACCACCGCAGTTCACATCCTCGTGGTTGGCTCCGGGGACGATCGGAGGGTGGCGGGCGTGCTTGCGCTGCGCGCGGCCGACCGCACGGAAGCGAACCCGCTTGGCCTTGCGGTATTCCGGAGCGACACCGTCGTGCTCGCGGCTGGGGGACCGGGGGAACTCTACCGCGACAGCGTCTACCCGAACGGCTGCTTCGGTTCACTCGGACTAGCCCTTGAGGCCGGGATCGAGCTGGTCAACCTGACGGAAAGTCAGTTCGGGATCGGGACACGGCGGGAAGGCTTCCCGTGGAACCTGTCGGGTACCTACGTGCAGGTCATCCCGCACATCTACTCGGTAGACGCGGACGGCAACGAATACCATTTCCTCGCCGACTACTACCGCACCACTCAGGAACTGGCCGCGAACGTGTTCCGCAAGGGATACCAGTGGCCCTTCCACGCAACGCGGATGTTGGATTTCGGGTCGAGCCTCGTCGACCTCGCGATCTTCCGCGAGTCGGCCGCTGGGCGCCGCGTGTTCATGGACTTCCTCAGGAACCCGCTCCCCGTCGACGGGGACCTGCCGTTCTCGCTCGATCGCCTGGACGACGACGTGCAACGCTACCTCGTCAATGCCGGGGCGGACCAAGACCTGCCGATCGACCGCCTGCGCCACATGAACCCGCTCGCGATCGAGCTTTACCGACGCTACAAGATCGACGTCGCCCGTGAGCCGCTGGAGTTCGCGGTGAACAACCAGCACATGAACGGTGGCATTAAGGTCGACACTTGGGGCCGAACGTCGCTTTCCGGCTGCTACGCGGTCGGCGAGGCCGCGGGCACGCACGGCATCACGCGACCGGGCGGCGCCGCCCTCAACGCGGGCCAAGTCTTCGGTACTCGCGCCGCGGAGCACCTCACGTCCCAGTCTCGCCCAGAGAGCACGGAAACGATCGGTTTCGCGGGTGTCGTCGGAGACGCAGTGGCAGGGGTCCACTCAACACTTCGTTCCGAAAGCTCGCTGTCTGTCCGATCCGTTAGGGCTGAAGTTCAGGATCGGATGAGCGACAAGGCCGGCATGATTTGCGAGGCGGCCGACGTAGGAACGGCTCTTTCGGAAGCCCGGGCACTCAACGCCCGCATACGTGCGGAGGGGATCGCCTACGGTCGCCCAGCGGAGGCTGGGAGGGCGCTCCAGTGGCGCCAGATGGCCCTTGCGTCAGAAGCGGTGCTGACCGCGCTGGACACCTTTGTACAGGACGGCGGCGGCAGCCGCGGTGCCCGCGCGATCTGCGACCCGACGGGCGAATCCCTTCCGCTCGCAAGGACTGGCCCCGTGGAGAATTGCCGCTTCCGCAAGGAGCGTGATGCACAGCGCGAGGAGCAGATCGTCGTGCAAATGAGCGGCGACGAGATGTGCGTGTCGACGCGGGGCAACCGAACGTTCGACGAGAGCGCGCGCTCGTTCTTCGAACGGAACTGGCCCGACTGGTTGACGGGCAGGATATTCTCCTCCGGGGACCGCAGGACCACGGTCGATGGGTGACCGAATGCACAAAGGGTGGTTGCCATCGGCGAAGCCATGCTCGAGATGGCACCCATCGTGGACGGCCTCTACCGACGCGGCTTCGCTGGCGACACGTTCAACACCGCGTGGCACATGGCGCAGCTCCTCGGCCGCCGTGCGGAAGTGAGCTTCGTTACCCGGGTCGGGTGCGATCCCCTCTCCGACCTCTTTGTCACCGACGCGGCCGCGGACGGCCTCGACGTATCCGGTGTCCAAAGGGACACCGTGCGTCAAATGGGCCTCTACGTCATCGAGCTCGACGGCTATGAGCGGACGTTCCACTACTGGCGGAAGAACTCCGCCGCGCGGGGACTGGCGGACGACGTCGCTGCGTTGGTGGCCGGTCTGGACAGCGCTGGGCTCATCCACGTCTCGGGCATCACTCTCGCCATCCTCTCCCCGGCGTTCGCGCCTCTCTCACGGAAGCCCTGGTCGACGCGCGGAGGTCGGGTGCGTCGCGGGATCAGTCCAGGTCTTTCTCGGCCAGAAACTGCGCGACCTGATCGGCGATCGCGAGGTTGTTCGTGTCAGAGAAGGGAAAGTGCGTGTTGCCGTAGACCTAGTAGCGGTGCTTATGAAGCAGGGAGCGCGTAGAGCAGGTGCGAGTGCGCCTGATTTTTGCACGGTTTCATCCGCTGAATCCGGTCAGTCACCATGTGTGACAAGCCGCCCGCAGTGATGAAGGCCACTAGGTAGTGCCTGATCCGCAGTGGGCATATGGGGTCACGTCCAACCTCTGAGTGTTCGCGCCCGAGCACGGCTTCGCGCGCACCCTCACCGGCTACAACAAGCTCGGGGATCGGCAACCGCCACGTGAAGCGCAATCGCGTGCGATAGGCGATCGGTAGCGCTTCGCAGCAGGAGTCAAGTCAGCGGCCGTGTAACAGCGGGACTGCCATGACCAACAGCGCGAAAATCAATGCGGCGACGTTGAAGGCCTGCTGCGTCCGGCGGCGGGTTTCGTTGTAGAGCTTGACGGCCTCTATCACCGGAGACACCGCTAAGCTCATGTACTCAGCTCTAGTCAGGCTTTGGTGCAGCTTGGAGTGCCAACGCCGAAGATGGCGAAGGTCGGAGATCAGGGAGCGGGTGGCCACAAGCTCATTGAGGCGCAGACCCGACCACGTCACGAAGAGGACCACCGCGCAGAAGAGGAGTGTGGAAACCGTCCCGGCAGACGAACTCGCCGAGGTAGCGATCCTTACGCCAAGGCCCACAGCCAAGACACCCAGGCCGCCAATGAAGGCTTGCGACATCCGGTTCGTCCTCACGACGATCCTGTCGACGTCCTCGGCAACGCCCTTGCGCACCTCGGTCATCGTTTTCAGCAAATCGGCGGATTTCGAGGTCACGAAAACGCGGTACTCGGTCCGAGCTCCCGAGAGCGCCTCCCTCAGATGCGGCGACACGGCACTCCACCAGTCCCCAGTCAGCTTGTCGCCGATAAGCGGCTCTAAGCGCCGCAGGAGCATCTGGTGCCGCGCTTCCGCGTCGCGCGCAGGCACCAGCAACCACTCGACGGCCTCTCTCAACGCCTCGAACTGCGCGGGCGAGCAGTCGTTCGGCGGCGGCGCAGAGAACGAGCGTTTCCTGAGGCCGTTGAGGACGACCCGAAGGCCCCCGTCGCCCGCGTGCGGATTCCGATTCAAACCGGCCGGGTATTCCGATTTGAAGTCGGCCACCATTCCGGGATGAAGCCGGCCAGCATTCCGATCAATAACCGGCCACCCTCCGGCGTCTGAAG
>NZ_JAZHLI010000074.1:0-17108 GCF_036549475.1 Aurantimonas sp. A2-1-M11
AATCGCCATCGCTCTCCACCATCGAAATCTCCTCCCGCAAGAATCAGAGGAGTTCGAAAGATTCAGCTCTTCAGCCGCTTGTCATCACCTTCTTCACCCGATTGCCCTGGGGTAGGGCCCGGAAACGCTTTCGTCAATGAATGAGAGACCCTATATAAAAGGGTGAATTCTGGCCGATTCGCCGTCCTTAGGCGGTCGGCTCGCGACCAAGGACCATCATGTCAGCTATCCCCGAGACCGATCCGCTAGCCAATCTTGAATACGGTGCCGACTCGATCAAGGTCCTGAAGGGATTGGACGCCGTCCGCAAGCGCCCGGGCATGTATATCGGCGACACCGACGACGGCTCGGGCCTGCACCACATGGTCTACGAGGTGGTCGACAACGCCATCGACGAGGCGCTGGCGGGACACGCCACCCATGTGACGGTGACGCTGAACCCCGATGGCTCGTGCACCGTGACCGACAATGGCCGCGGCATCCCGACCGACATCCATACGGGCGAGGGCGTGTCCGCGGCCGAGGTCATCATGACCCAGCTGCATGCCGGCGGTAAGTTCGACCAGAACTCCTACAAGGTGTCCGGCGGCCTGCACGGCGTCGGCGTCTCGGTGGTCAACGCGCTGTCCGTCAAGCTGTCGATGAAGATCCGGCGCAAGGGCAGGGTGCACGAGATGTCGTTCACCCACGGCGTGCCGGACGGCCCCCTGGAGGAGACCGGCGATGCCGGCGGCGAGACCGGCACGTCGATCACCTTCCTGCCGTCGATGGATACCTTCCAGGGCGTGACCGAGTTCGATTTCGGCACGCTGGAGCATCGGCTGCGCGAGCTGGCGTTCCTGAATTCGGGCGTGCGCATCATCATCACCGACAAGCGCCATGCCGACGAGAAGGTCACCGAGCTGTTCTACGAGGGCGGCCTGGAGGCCTTCGTCCGCTATCTCGACCGCTCGCGCAAGCCGCTGATCCCCGAGCCGATCGTGCTGTATGGCGAGAAGGACGGCATCGTCGTCGAGGCGGCGCTGTGGTGGAACGACAGCTACAACGAGAACGTCCTCTGCTTCACCAACAACATCCCGCAGCGTGACGGCGGAACCCACATGGCGGGCTTCCGCGGCGGGCTGACGCGGCAGGTGACAGGCTATGCCGAATCCTCCGGCGCGCTGAAGCGCGAGAAGGTGACGCTGACCGGCGACGACTGCCGCGAGGGCCTGTCCTGCGTCCTGTCGGTGAAGGTGCCGGACCCCAAATTCTCATCGCAGACCAAGGACAAGCTGGTCTCATCCGAGGTCCGCCCGGTGGTGGAGGGCCTCGTCAACGAGACGCTGTCGACCTGGTTCGAGGAACATCCGCAGGAAGCCAAGGTGGTGACCGCCAAGGTCATCGAGGCCGCCTCGGCCCGCGAGGCCGCGCGCAAGGCCCGCGACCTGACCCGGCGCAAGGGTGCGCTCGACATCACCTCGCTGCCCGGCAAGCTCGCCGACTGCCAGGAACGCGACCCGGCGAAATCGGAAATCTTCATCGTCGAGGGCGATTCGGCCGGCGGCTCGGCCAAGGGTGCGCGCTCGCGCAAGAACCAGGCGATCCTGCCGCTGCGCGGCAAGATCCTGAATGTCGAGCGCGCCCGCTTCGACCGCATGCTCGGCTCCGACCAGATCGGCACGCTGATCACCGCGCTGGGCACGTCCATCGGCAAGGACGAGTTCAACATCGAGAAGCTGCGCTACCACAAGATCATCATCATGACGGACGCCGACGTCGACGGCGCCCATATCCGGACCCTGCTGCTGACGTTCTTCTTCCGGCAGATGCCGGAGCTGATCGAGCGCGGCTACATCTACATCGCCCAGCCGCCGCTCTATAAGGTCACGCGGGGCAAGCAGAGCCAGTATCTGAAGGACGAGAAGAGCCTCGAGAACTACCTGATCGAGGGCGGCCTGGACGACGCCGGCCTGACGCTGGCCAATGGCGAAGTGCGCACCGGCCGCGACCTGCGGGCCGTGGTCGAGGACGCTCTGCAGGTGCGCCACATCATGGCCAGCCTGCATTCGCGCTACGACCGCAGCGTGATCGAACAGGCGGCCGTCGTCGGCGCGCTGTCGCCGGACATGGCCGACGACGCGGCCAAGGGCCCGGCCATGGCCCGGAAGATTGCCGAGCGTCTGGACGACGTGGCCGAGGAGACCGAGCGCGGCTGGTCCGGCGAGGCGGTGGATGGCGGCTACCGCTTCCTGCGCACCGTGCGCGGCGTCTCCGAGGTGCAGACGATCGACGCGGCGCTGATCAATTCGGGCGACGGGCTGCAGCTGAACCGTCTCGCGGCGCGGCTGGCGGACATCTATGTCGGCCTGCCGGTGCTGCGCCGGCGCGACACCGAGCGCGAGCTCACCGGTCCGCTGGAGCTTCTGACCGCGGTCTTCGAGGTCGGCCGCAAGGGCCTGACCCTGCAGCGCTACAAGGGACTGGGCGAGATGAACCCGGAGCAGCTGTGGGAGACCACGCTCGATCCCGAGGCCCGCACCCTGGTCATGGTCAAGGTCAACGACGCCACCGACGCCGACCAGCTGTTCTCGCGGCTGATGGGCGACGAGGTCGAGCCACGCCGCGAATTCATCCAGGAACACGCCCTGCAGGTCGCCAATCTCGACATCTGATCGGTGGGGGCTTTTCTCGACGCTGAAGCGTAGAATGCGCAAATTGCGTATTATGCGCATTGGGAGATGACCAATGGGTCTCAAGGTCTCCTCGTCAGAGGTGCAGCGCCAGTTCGGGCGGGTGCATGACGCTGCCATGAAGGCGCCTGTCGAGATCCAGTGCCACGGTCGGGTTACGGCCTATCTCGTCTCCGCCGATACCTTCCGGCAGATGTGGGAAAGTTACCGACGCTCGTTCTACGTTTCGGAACTGACGGATGAGGAGATGGCCCTCATTTCCGCAGCCAGGGTTCCGGAGGATCTCGACTGGGACGCGGACGAGCCGTCGGCGGCTCCTTGAGCAGAGCGGCTTCCCGATAGTGTCGAGCCCGGGCTTGTTCTGAAATATGAAGCGCAAAACGGTAAGGAAGGGGGCGGCAAGGACCGACCGGCCGTCGTCGTTCTATCGCGTGAGTTTGTCGCCGAGACCCTGATCGTCACGGTCGCTGCCATTACGCACTCACCTCCTCGTGGGACACAGAACTCCGTCGAGATCAGCACGACGGTCAAGCAGCGATTGGGGCTGGATGCCGACGCGTCCTGGGTCGTCACGGACGAACTGAACTCTTTCGTATGGCCCGGGCACGATCTACGCCCTCTCGGCCCGCGATACGCAGCCAGGGCCGATGACTGCTATTTCGGATACGTTCCGAACACCGTCCTGCAAAAGGTGATCCTCAGCATCGCGAAAAATCGGAGCGAAAACTGGATCAGGGCCGTGAAACGCTCTTAACATGCGCGCCTAGCCGCAACGCTGGCAGGCGCTGCGCCCGGCGGGGCGTTGTGTGCCGGCCCAGGGACCCTACATCTCCTGTGTAACAACAGGATGTGTCACGATGAGCGTTGCTTTCGTCAAGGAACCCAATGACGACCAGGTCGAGGTGCTGCCGGATCGCGATCTGGGCACCGAGCCCAATCTCGTCACGCCGCGCGGGCTGGATCTGATCGAAGCCGAGATCGCGGCGCTGGGCGAGCGCAAGGAGGCCGCGCGCCAAGCCGACGACAAGATCGCCATTGCCACGATCGACCGGGATCTGCGCTACTGGACCGCGCGGCGCACGACCGCAGAACTGATCCGGCCCCGCGATACGGGTGGCACCGCGCAGTTCGGCAGCCGCGTGTCGATCGAGCGGGACGACGGCCGCGCCCAGAGCTTTACCATCGTCGGGATCGACGAGGCCGATCCGTCGGCCGGGCTGATCTCCTATCTCTCGCCATTGGCCAGGAGCCTGATCGGCCGGACCGTCGGAGACGTGGTGCGGGCCGGACCGGCCGAGGCCGAGATCGTCGCGATCTCCGAGGAAGCCGCCTGACGCAGGCGGGGACCGGTCTTCACGTCCACGAACGTTAACGGATCCTTTCCGCGGCCGTGACGCCACGGCATGGCTGCCTTGCACGCCGCGGCATTGCTGCATTGCGGCAGAACTTCCATCTAGAGGAGGAAAGGAGACCGATCATGAACATCACTGCCAAGATCCGCGGCGCCTTCAGCCGCAATCGTCATGAGGAGCGGGTCCGCGCCTATCTGGACCAGTCCGTTTCCATGTCCGACCTGGAGCGTCGTCTCCGCGAGGTCGACCAGGGCCGCTTCGCGTCGCGCAGCTACCCCTTCTGAGACCGGCGGGAGACGTCTCCCGCCCCGAGCGGCCACGCGTGAGCGATCCTCGCGCCGCGTGACCGGGACCACCGCCCGCAAAGGACGCGC
The DNA here is from genome assembly GCF_036549475.1 of Aurantimonas sp. A2-1-M11. NCBI lineage: Bacteria > Pseudomonadati > Pseudomonadota > Alphaproteobacteria > Hyphomicrobiales > Aurantimonadaceae > Aurantimonas > Aurantimonas sp. A2-1-M11. The sequence continues at coordinate 4,399 of NZ_JAZHLI010000074.1, forward strand.
CAGCCATGGCTGCCGCGCCGTTTGCGGGCGTATTCGTCTGCGCCGTCACTCGTTGACGCTGCGTCGGGCGCCGGCCCNATCCTCGCGCCGCGTGACCGGGACCACCGCCCGCAAAGGACGCGCCAGCCATGGCTGCCGCGCCGTTTGCGGGCGTATTCGTCTGCGCCGTCACTCGTTGACGCTGCGTCGGGCGCCGGCCCCTCTGGCCAAAACCCTCCGAATGGCTATGTCGGTGGACATGCCCGGCGCATTCTCTCCGCCGGCCCGTCTCCTGCAGCGGTAAGCAAGCTTCCAATGGCACCGATCCTCTCCGTCCAGAACGTCTCCAAGACCTATAGGGGCGGCTTCCAGGCGCTGAAGAACATCGACCTGTCCATCGACAAGGGCGAGATCTTCGCGCTGCTCGGCCCCAATGGCGCCGGCAAGACCACCCTGATCTCGATCATCTGCGGCATTGCCGGCCTGAGCGAGGGCCGCATCTCCGTCGCCGGTCACGACATCGGCCGCGACTTCCGCGCCGCGCGCGCGATGATCGGGCTGGTTCCCCAGGAACTGACCACCGACGCCTTCGAGAGCGTCTGGGCCACCGTGTCCTTCTCGCGCGGCCTGTTCGGCAAGCGGCCGGATCCCGCCCATATCGAGAAGGTGCTGCGCGACCTGTCCCTGTGGGACAAGCGCGACAGCAAGATCATGACGCTGTCGGGAGGCATGAAGCGCCGCGTCCTGATCGCCAAGGCGCTCTCCCACGAGCCCGAGGTGCTGTTCCTCGACGAGCCGACGGCCGGCGTCGACGTGGGCCTGCGCCGCGAGATGTGGGAGGTAGTGCGCAAGCTGCGCGAGACCGGCGTCACCATCATCCTGACCACCCACTACATCGAGGAGGCGGAGATGATGGCCGACCGCATCGGGGTCATCTCGCGCGGCGAGCTGATCCTGGTCGAGGACAAGGCCGAGCTGATGCGCAAGCTCGGCCACAAGGAGCTGACCCTGCATCTGCAGGAGCCCATCGCGCAGCTGCCCGCCGGGCTGGAAGGCTACGACATCGTGCTCGGGCCCGAAGGCGAGACCCTGACCTACAGCTACGACACGAGCGCCGAGCGGACCGGCATCGCGACCTTGATGAGCCGGCTGTCGGAGGCCGGCATCCGCTTCCGCGACCTGTCGACCAAGCAGTCCACGCTGGAGGAAATCTTCGTGAATCTGGTGAGGGACGAGGCATGAACTTCCACGCGGTCCGCGCGATCTACTTGTTCGAGATGGCCCGCACCTGGCGGACCATCATGCAGAGCGTGATCTCCCCGGTCATCTCGACCTCGCTGTATTTCGTGGTCTTCGGCGCGGCGATCGGCTCGCGCATCACCGAGATCGACGGCGTGTCCTACGGCGCCTTCATCGTGCCGGGGCTGATCATGCTGTCGCTGCTCACCCAGAGCCTGACCAACGCCTCGTTCGGCATCTACTTCCCGAAATTCACCGGCACGATCTACGAGATCCTGTCGGCGCCGATCTCGGCCTTCGAGATCGTGCTCGGCTATGTCGGCGCGGCGGCCACCAAGTCGGCGATGCTCGGGCTGATCATCCTGGCCACGGCCGCGCTCTTCGTCGATCTGCGGATCGAGCATCCGATCTGGATGATCTCCTTCCTCTTCCTGACGGCGATCACCTTCTCGCTGTTCGGCTTCATCATCGGCATCTGGGCCGACGGCTTCGAGAAGCTGCAGCTCGTGCCGCTCCTGATCGTCACCCCGCTGGCGTTTCTGGGAGGCAGCTTCTATTCCATCAAGATGCTGCCGGAATTCTGGCAGGACGTGAGCCTTGCCAACCCGGTGGTGTATCTGATCAGCGGCTTCCGCTGGGCCTTCTACGGGACCTCGGACGTGTCGATCGGCGTGAGCCTTGCCATGACGCTGGTGTTCCTGGTGGGCAGCCTCTTGACGATCGGCTGGATCTTCCGCACCGGCTGGCGGCTGAAGAGCTGACACGCGGCGCCTGCCGCAGAACGATAATCGCATGACCTGCCCGACGCGGCGCATCGCCCGGGGCGGGATGAGACAGGAGACGTGACGATGGTTGATCGCCCGGCCGATATCGGGGTCTATGGACTGGGGACGATGGGGGCCAATCTCGCGCTCAACATCGCCGAAAAGGGCTTCAGGGTGGCGGTGTTCAACCGCACCGTCGCGAAAGGCTTTGCCCTGCGCGACGACAATCCGGGCATCGGCGACAACATCGTCCCGGCATCGACGCTCAAGGAGTTCGTCGCCTCGCTGACGAGCCCGCGCCTGGTGCTGTTCATGGTTCCGGCCGGCGAGGTCGTCGATGCCGAGATCGCCGAGGTCTCGCCGCTGCTGTCGCCCGGCGACGTGATGATCGACGCCGGCAATGCCGATTTCAACGACACGGTCCGCCGCTCCCGGGCGATCGCGGGCACCGGCCTCGACTTCGTCGGCATGGGCGTGTCCGGCGGCGAGCTGGGGGCCCGCCACGGCCCGTCGATCATGGTCGGCGGCGCCAAAGACACCTATCCGCGGCTCGAGCCGATCCTGACCAAGATCGCCGCCCGCTACGAGGGCGCGCCCTGCGTGGCCTGGCTCGGCCCGGACGGCGCCGGCCATTTCGTCAAGACCATCCACAACGGCATCGAATATGCCGACATGCAGATGATCGCCGAGATCTACGGCATCATGCGCGACGGCATCGGGCTGGCGCCCGACGCCATGGCGGCGATCTTCGCCAACTGGAACAAGGGCGGCCTGTCCTCCTACCTGATCGAGATCACCGCGGTGAACCTGGCGGAGAAGGACCCCGAGACCGGCCAGCCGATGGTCGACCTGATCGTCGACGAGGCCGGCCAGAAGGGCACCGGCCGCTGGGCGGTGATCGAGGCCCAGAAGCTGGGCGTGGGCGCCACCACCATCGAAGCCGCGGTCTCGGCGCGGGGCGTGTCCTCGCGGCGCGGCGAGCGGGCGGAGGCCAGCCGCCTGTATGCCGGCATCGCCACCGACGCGCCGGACTTTTCGGGCGACGCGGCCGGCATCGCCGAGCTGGAACAGGCGCTGGAGACGGCCAAGATCATCGCCTATGCCCAGGGCTATGCGACCATGGCCTCGGCGTCGGACGAGTTCGGCTGGAACCTGCCGCTCGGCACGATCGCCGAGATCTGGCGGGCCGGCTGCATCATCCGCTCGCAGTTCCTCGACGACATCGCCCGCGCCTACGAGACCGGCGGCGTCGTCAATCTCCTGCAGTCGCCGGCCTTCATCGGCCGGGTCGAGGCCGGCCAGACGGCCCTGCGCAAGGTCGTGGCCAGGGCCTCCATGGCCGGCATCCCGGTGCCGGCGCTGTCGGCCGCGCTCGCCTATTTCGACGATTACCGCCGGGCGCGGGGCACCACGAACCTCACCCAGGCGCAGCGCGACCTGTTCGGCGCCCACACCTTCCACCGGCTCGACAGGGATGGCGTCTTCCACCATCGCTGGCCGGCGGTCTGAGCCCGGTCAGCTGCTGCCCAGGAGCGGCAGCCAGACGACCAGCGCCAGCAGCGTCGCCAGGAGCACCGGCGGCGTGATGACCAGCCCGACCTTCATGTACTGGCCCCAGGTGATGCGATAGCCCTTGGTGGCCAGGACATGCAGCCACAAGAGCGTGGCGAGGCTGCCGATCGGGGTGAATTTCGGGCCGAGATCGTTGCCGATGACATTGGCGTAGATCATCAGCTCCTGGGTCAGCGGCGCGAGCTCCGCCCGGTCGATCGCCAGGGCGCCCACCAGGGTCGCCGGCATGTTGTTCATGACCGAGGCGAGGATGGCGGCGGCAAAGCCGCTGCCGACCGTGGCGACGACGACGCCCTGTCCGGCGAGCCAGGCCAGGAGGCCGGCGGCCAGGTCCGTGAGCCCGGCGTTGCCCAGGCCGTAGACCACCAGATACATCCCCACCGAGAACAGGACGATCTGCCAGGGCGCGTTGCGCAGGACCCGGCCGATCGGCACCACCGCCTTGCCCCCGCCGATCCAGCGGCCGGCAATGGCCAGCAGCAACAGGGCCGCCGGGCCGGTGACGAAGGCGATCGGCACGTCGAAGGGCCCGGTGGCGAAATAGGCCATCAGGAGCACGGCGAGCAGCGGAAAGGCGGCGCGGAACACCAGCGGGTCGCGGATCGCCGAGCCGGGCGGCTCCAGATCGTCGACGCGGTAGGCCGCCGGGATCGACCGGCCGTAGTAGACCCACAGCACCGCCAGCGTGGCGGCAAGGGCGACGAGGTTCACCGGCACCATCACCAACGCGTAGCGGTTGAAGCTGATGTCGAAATAATTCGCCGAGACGATGTTGACGAGATTGGAGATGACCAGCGGCAGGCTGGTGGTGTCGGCGACGAAGCCGGTCGCCACGATGAAGGCCAGGGCCGCCTCGGGGCGGAAGTCGAGCCGCAGGAGGATCGCCAGCACGATCGGCGTCAGGAGCAGCGCCGCGCCATCATTGGCGAAGAAGGCGGCGATGACAGCGCCCAGCAGCACGACCAGCGGGAACAGGCGCCCGCCGTTGCCGCCGCCCCATCGCGCCACGTGCAGCGCCGCCCAGTGGAAGAAGCCCGCCTCATCAAGGATCAGCGAGATGATGATCAGCCCGACGAAGGTGAAGGTGGCGTCCCACACGATGTCCCAGACCACGCCGAGATCGGCTAAATCGACGACCCCCAGGGCCAGTGCCACCGCCGCGCCGCCGAGCGCGCTCCAGCCGATGCCCAGGCCCTTCGGCTGCCAGATGACGAGGATCAGGGTGGCGAGGAAGATCGCGAAGGCGAGCATGGCGTTGTCCGGGACGGGAAGGAAGTGGCGGGAGGAGGCTCAGATCGAGCGCTGGTTGACCCTGAGGGAGACGGCTTCGGCGCTTTCGACGCGTTCGGAATAGCGGTCGGTCAGATAGGCCGAGCGGCCGCGCACGAGATGGGTGAACTTCACCAGCTCCTCGCACACGTCGACGATGCGGTTGTAATAGGGCGACGGCTTCATCCGCCCGGCCTCATCGAACTCGTTGAACGCCTTGGCCACCGAGGACTGGTTCGGGATGGTGACCATGCGCATCCAGCGGCCCAGAATGCGCATCTGGTTGACGGCATTGAAGGACTGGGAGCCGCCGCTGACCTGCATGACAGCGAGCGTCTTGCCCTGGGTGGGCCGCACGCCGCCGAGCGACAGCGGCAGCCAGTCGATCTGCGCCTTCATGATCGCCGTCATCGCCCCGTGCCGCTCCGGGCTGACCCAGACCATGGCCTCGGACCACATGGCGAGGTCGCGCAGCGCCTTCACCTTCGGATGGTCGGGCTCGGCACCGTCCGGCAGCGGCAGGTCGCGGGGATCGAAGGTCTTCACCTCGCAGCCGAACCAGCGCAGCAGCCGGCCGGCTTCCTCGGCCACGAAGCGCGAATAGGAGCGCTCGCGGATCGAGCCGTAGAGGACGAGCACGCGCGGCGGATGGGCCGGGTCGTCCGGCCCGGCCAGCGCCGCGATGTCGGGCCGGTGCAGCTGGTCGATGGCGATGTTGGGCAGGTCGAGGGCCGTCGCCGTCCTGTCCGTCATGAAGCCTTTCCCTCCGTCACCACTTCGCCGTCCTCCTTGGTGAACAGGCCGATATTCGGCTCGGGCAGGATCTCCAGCACCGTCTCCGACGGCCGGCACAGGCGGGCGCCCTTGTCGGTCACGACGATCGGCCGGTTGATCAGGATCGGATGCGCCATCATCGCCGCCAGGATCTCCTCGTCCGACAGTTTCGGGTCGTCGAGGCCGAGTTCGGCGTAGGGCGTGCCCTTTTCGCGCAGGAGGTCGCGCGGCTTCATCTGCATCAGGTCGAGAAGCTCGATCAGCGTCTCGCGGCTGGGCGGGTTCTTCAGATATTCGATGATCTGCGGCTCCTCGCCGGACTGGCGGATCATGGCGAGCGTGTTGCGCGAGGTTCCGCAGTCGGGGTTGTGGTAGATCGTGATGGTCATGAGGCCTCTGCTGGATTGGGGGCGGAAGCCGTTGCCCCCTCCAGCCGGCCGATGGCGCGGACTTCGGCGGTCAGGCTGCTTCGCGCCAGCGTTTCGATCGGCAGCACCGTGAAGACGGAGATGCGATTGCGCATATAATGGAGCGCACGCAGAAAGGCAGCGCGCTGCCACATTCCACCGCGTTTCTCCGCCGCCGGGTCCTCGATGCCCCAATGTCCGGTGATCGGCTGTCCCGGCCAGACCGGGCAGGACTCGCCCGAAGCGTCGTCGCAGACGGTGAAGACGAAATCCATCTTCGGCGCGCCCGGCACGGCGAATTCGTCCCAGCTCTTCGAGCGCAGCCCGTCGGTAGGATAATCGTTCTCGGCCAGGAGTTGGAGCGTCATGGGGTTGACGTCCGGCTTGGGGTAGCTGCCCGCCGAGAAGGCGCGGAAGCGGTCGCCGCCGTCCTTGCGCAGGATCGCCTCGGCGAAGATCGAACGGGCCGAATTGCCCGTGCACAGGAACAGGACGTTGAACGGATCGGACAGGGTCATCTCAAGGCCTCCTCTGCCCCGCAAGCGGGCACCAGCGCGGCAAGATCGCCGCAGAGCTCCGGGCGGCCGCCGCAGCAATCTTCCGTCAGGAAGCCGAGCAGGCCGCGCATCTCGTCGTATCGAACCGTGTAGAGGATGCGCCGCCCGTCCCGCTGCGAGCGGATCAGGCCGCCCCGTTCGAGGGCGGCGAGATGGAAGCTCATGCGGGTCGGCGGCACCGCCAGCTTGTCAGCGATCACGCCGGACGCCAGGCCCTGCGGTCCGGCCTGCACGAGGGCGCGGAACGCGGCGAGACGATCGGCATGGGCAAGGGCGGCCAGCGCCGCGACTGCTGCATCCTCTTTCATGATGTGATGCTACAAGGATTGTTGCAGGATGCAAACGGCATCGCACCGACACACGGATCGTTGCGCTCGCGCAGGGCCGGTCAGTCGCCGGGGTCGCGGATGTTGAGGCCCTGGCCGCAGGCCTTGCAGTGGACCGCGTCCGGGTCGTGGCGCTGCAGGCCGCAATTGGGGCAGGCGTGTACGACCTTGGTGGGCTTGAAGATCGCCTGGGCCAGCCGCACGAACAGCGAGATGCCGATGATCATGATAATGACCGACGTCAGCTTGCCCCAGCTGCCCGGCAGAGTGATGTCGCCGTATCCCGTCGTCGTCACCGAGGCGACGGTGAAATAGAGGGCGTCGATATAGCCCTCCAGCCCCGAGCCCTTGCGGAAGAAGGTCGTGTAGACGAAGCCCGTCGCCAGGAACAGGAAGGTGGCGAGATTGACCATGGCGCGGCCGAGCTGCTCCCAGTCCTGATGGCCCCATCGCCGCAGGGGCCGCCACAGGACGCCGCTCTGGGAAATCGACCACAGCCGGATGATCCGCAGGAAGCCGAAATTGAGCAGGGTATAGGGAAACAGCAGCGTCGCCAGGATCGCCAGGTCGAGGAGGACGAAGGGCTGGCGCAGCCACCGCAGGGGGTTGCGCGCCGCAAAGCACCGCGCGGCGATATCGGCGGCCAGAATCGCGGCGACCGAATAGTCGATGAAGAGAAAGGCCGGTTCGTCCCGCAGGATCGGGCTGAAGACGAAGAAGGCGATGATCGCCAGATCCACCAGCAGCACCGCCATCTGGAAGCGCAGCGCGTTCGGCCGGCGGCCGTGATACAGCCTGCGAAGATGGACCCGGGCCCGGGTGACACGCGTCTTCACCTTGCGGCGATGCTTGCCGGATGCGGGGCGGGCGGATTGCAGCATGGCGGCCGATCGTGAAGTCCGGGGAGGCGCTCGTGCGGGTCGGCCGGAATGCCGCTCCAGGGCGACGAGGTAGCGCAGCAGGCGAGAGGAGTACAGGCGATGAGCGACACAGCCGCGTCACCACGGATCGCGATCACCTATTGCACCCAGTGTCAGTGGCTGCTGCGGGCGGCCTGGATGGCCCAGGAACTCCTGTCGACCTTTGGCGCCGATCTGGGAGAGGTGGCGCTGGTGCCCGGCACCGGCGGGATCTTCGAGATCCGCTATGACGGCGTGACCATATGGGAACGCAAGGCCGATGGCGGCTTTCCGGAGGCCAAGGTCCTGAAGCAGCGGGTGCGCGACCGGCTGGACCCCGCCCGCGACCTCGGCCACAGCGACCGCTGACACGGGCAGAGGCGAGCCCGGCAAAGGACTCGCGGCGTCGATCAGCCGACGGCGATGGTGACCTTCTTCGGATCGAAGGCGACGTGGCCGGCGATCTCCCGCACCCCGGCATGGGGTGTTTCGTAGGCCCAGACGGCGTCGTCCTCGGCCTGCGCCTCGGCGGTGATCGACCAGTAGCGCGCCTCGCCCTTGAACTGGCAGGTCGTATGCCGCTCGCTGTCGCGCAGGAAGCCCATCTCCACCCGGTCCCTGGGCACGTAATAGACGGGCTCGTAGCCGGTCTCGTGCAGGACGAGGGCCTTGTCGGTGGAGGCGATGATCGCGCCGTGGAAACTGACGATCACGGGTTCCGATGCCGGCTCGATCCGGATCCGCTCGCGGGTGCGCTGTTCGGGGTCGATGGTCATGGTGCGTCTCCTTTGCAGGTGTTGCCCGGAACAAGCGGGGGATGGCCGCCCCGTTCCCGACCTGCGGCGAAGCGTCCAGGCACTGCGTCGCGTGCCGGGCGGTGATCCACCCGGCACGCGATTGCCCGGACTAGAGCGCGAGCTGCATATGCGGCCGGCCGTCCGAGGTCTTCTCGGCCGTGGCGCCGGCGCCGTCGATGGTGACGGTCACCCTACGGCGGAAGGCCGAGAAGCTGTCGAAGGCCACCACGTCCACCGGCGCGTCGAAATGGATCGTCGCCCGGTAGCGCCCGCTCCGGGACAGAGCGTGCAGCGCGATCAGTTCGCCGGTGAAGTCGTGGCCGAGATAGCGGCCGGCGACGGGCGAGCCGATCGTCAGCTCCGCGACGGAACGGCTGCGCGCGGCCTGCGCGCTCAGCGTGTTCCAGTCGCGAAAGCCGTGCTGGCGTGCCACCAGCTCCAGGGAGGCGCTGTGGGTGAGCTCGTGTCCGCCATCGGCAAGCCCGGCGCGCAGGCGCCTGGCCTGGGCCTTGTAGTCGGTGGCGGTGTTGGTCTGGGTCATGCCGGTCATCTGCTGAACCTTTCGAGGTCGTCGCATGCGGCGTCGTTCAGTCGGGGCTCGCGATTGCCGAAAGGGCCGCATGCCCACTCGAGGGGCGTCACGGATGTTCGGAAAGGGACTTCACCACGGCTTTCGCCCGCGAGCGGCAGGCTCCCTCGGCCCGAAGCACAGCTGGTGGGTCGTAGGTCGGCCGTCAAGTTGCCGGCCATATCGAGTGCCGAGGGGTCGCTGACCGGTGGCGCGCGCGGCGCGCGGCGGCTACAGAAGCGGCCAACCAGGAAAGAGGACGAAGCCATGCGCGCCCAGCCCAGCGGATCTCATTACATCGACGGCGGCTATGTCGAGGACGACAGCGGCGAGGCCTTCGCCAGCATCTACCCGGCGACCGGCGAGACCATCGCCGAACTGCATGAAGCCACCCCGGCTCTGATCGAGCAGGCGGTCGCCGCCGCCGCGCGCGGCCAGGCGGTCTGGGCGGCGATGACCGGCGCCGAGCGCGGCCGCGTCCTGCGCCGCGCCGCCGCCATCATGCGCGACCGCAACGAGGCCCTGTCGGAGCTGGAGACGCTCGACACCGGCAAGGCGCTGGCCGAGACCCTGGTGGCGGACGCGGCCTCGGGCGCCGACGCGCTGGAATATTTCGGCGCGCTGGCCGCCGACATCACCGGCGACTACATCGATCTCGGCGGTTCCTTCGCCTATACGCGCCGCGAGCCGCTGGGCATCTGCGCCGGCATCGGCGCCTGGAACTATCCGATCCAGATCGCCTCCTGGAAGGCGGCCCCGGCGCTGGCCTGCGGCAACGCCATGATCTTCAAGCCCTCGGAGGTCACGCCGCTGACGGCGCTGAAGCTGGCGGAGATCCTGACCGAGGCGGGCCTGCCGGCGGGCGTGTTCAACGTCGTGCAGGGCAGGGGCGCTGTGGGGGCGGCGCTGGCCGGCCACCCGCAGATCGCCAAGGTCTCGGTCACCGGCTCCGTGCCGACCGGCGCCCGGGTGATGCAGGCGGCGTCGCAGACGACCAAGCACGTGACGCTGGAGCTCGGCGGCAAGTCGCCGATCCTAATCTTCGCCGACGCCGATCTGGACGCCGCGGTCTCCGGCGCCATTCTCGGCAATTTCTATTCCACCGGCCAGATCTGCTCGAACGGTACCCGCGTCTACGTGGAGCGTTCGGTCCGCGCCGCCTTCGTGGACAAGCTGGTCGCCCGCACCAGGGCGATCCAGCTGGGCGATCCGATGCGGGTCTCGACCGATCTGGGGCCGCTGGTGTCGCGCGCCCAGTACGACAAGGTGCTGTCCTATCTGGAGATCGGCCGCCAGGAGGGCGCGACGGTCGCCTGCGGCGGCGCGGCGGCGCGTGTCGAGGGCTTTGCCGACGGCCTCTTCGTCGAGCCGACGGTCTTCACCGACGTGACCGATGCCATGAGCATTGCCGGCGAGGAGATCTTCGGCCCGGTCATGTGCGTCCTCGACTTCGACACGGAGGAGGACGCGATCGCGCGCGCCAACGCCAGCGAGTTCGGCCTGGCGGCGGGCGTCTACACCCGCGACATCCAGCGCGGCCATCGGGTCGTGGCGAAGCTGCAGGCCGGCACCTGCTGGATCAACGCCTACAATCTGACCCCGGTGGAAATGCCCTTCGGCGGCGTCAAGCGCTCGGGCGTCGGCCGCGAGAACGGCCGCGCGGCGCTGGCGCATTACAGCCAGGTCAAGTCGGTCTATGTCGAGATGGGCACCAGCGAGGCGCCGTACTGACGCAGGGGCGCGTGGCATGACAGGCGGGGTCGAAGCGTTGACTTTCGCGCGCCGGCGTTGTTCGGCTGTCTGCATGTGCGGCGAAGCAGCGAGAACCCGGCCCGGATGTCGATGAGCGCGGAGGAAGGTCGGGCCGTGCTCGTGGAACGCCTGCGCGCCGTTGCCGCGGGCGACAGCGCGGCGTTGCAGGCCGTCTACGACCTGACCTCGGCGAAGCTTTTCGGCATCTGCCTGCGTATCTTGGGGGACCGCGAGGAAGCCGAGGACGTGTTGCAGGATGTCTATCTGATCATCTGGCGCAAGGCCGACCGCTTCGACACGGGCCGGGCGAGCCCGATCACCTGGCTGGCGACGATCGCCCGCAACCGGTCGATCGACCGTCTGCGCCAGATCGGGCCGCGCCGTGCCGACCGGCCGGTCGACGGCGAATTTGAGATCGCCGACGACGGGCCCGACGCGTTCGAGATGCTGCTCCGGGCCGAGGAAGGCCATCGCCTCGCCGAATGCCTCGACGCGCTCGATGCCCGCGCGCGCGGCGCGATCACATCGGCCTTTTTCGGCGGCGCGACCTATGAAACGCTGGCCGGCGACGCGGGCGTGCCGCTGGGGACCATGAAGAGCCTGATCCGGCGCGGCCTGCAGAAACTGAAGGGATGCCTGTCGCAATGACCGCGGCGCAAGACCACGAACGGGACGATGCGGATCTGGCCGCCGAGTATGTGCTCGGCGTGCTGGATGGTGCGGAGCGTCGCGCGGTCGAACGCCAGGCGGCGACGGATGCGTCCTTTGCGAAGGAGATCGACGACTGGGCCGAACGGCTCGGGCCGCTGGGCGCTGCGGTTTCGCCGGTCACGCCGCCGGCCAGCCTGTGGCCCCGCATCGCCGGCGAGATCGACTGGCTCACCCGCCGGCCGGGGCAGCGCGCCGCGCCCCGCGGCCGCCGGGTCTCGGCGATCTGGCAATGGCTGGGCCTGGGCGGCATGGGGCTGGCCGTCGCCAGCCTCGGCGCGCTGATCCTGGTGGCGGGACGCGACCTGGCCGTGCCGCCGACGGCGAGCGGCACGCTGACCGCCACGCTCAGCGCCGCCGACGGCACGCCGCTGCTGACGGTGGTGATCGATACGGGCACCGCGGAGGCGACGTTGATCCCGGTGGTGACGGCCCAGGAGGCCGGCCGGGTACCGGAGCTCTGGCTGGTGCCGCCCCAGGGCGGCGCGCCGCGCTCGCTCGGCCTGATCGACATGACCCATCCGCTGCGGCTGGTCCTCAGCGATCCCGAATATGGCGCCGCCGATTCTGCGCTGGCCGTCTCGATGGAGCCCGAGGGCGGCTCGCCCACCGGCCTGCCGACAGGGCCGGTGGTGGCCTCCGGACCGCTGCATTCCATCTGACGCGAAGCGCTTGAAACGCAACGAACCGGCCGTCTCCTTCGAGGCGCCGGTTCGATCGTCATCCGATCGGTTTCAGCCGGTGCCCCGCGTCGCGGGGCAGGGACTGGCCGGGCGCAGGGCGCCTAGAAATCGTTCCATTCGTTGGCGGCCCGGCGGGGAGAGATACCCCCGTCGATGGTCCGCAGCTGCGGCACCGGACGGCCGGACGGCTGCGAGCCTTGGGCCGGACGCCGGCGCGCGGACTCGTCCCCGGCGCTGGTGCGGAACCTGGCCATCGCGTGGGCCAGTTCGTCGGTCTCGTTGGTCAGGGTCTGGCTGGCGGCCGTGGCTTCCTCGACCATGGCGGCGTTCTGCTGGGTGACCTTGTCCATCTGGTCGGCCGCGCCGGAGACCTCCCGCAGGCTCGTCGCCTGTTCGCGGGCCGAGGCGGCGATGGT
>NZ_JAZHLI010000075.1:0-16538 GCF_036549475.1 Aurantimonas sp. A2-1-M11
CTCTCAGGTTTGATAAGAGTTGTTCCCGACCATTAGTCACTGTCTCAAAGCATTCGACGAGAGATACTTTGCTACCAGACCCAATCGCCCACACCAGCCAAAACCGGCACAGGCACAGCGCCACCCAGCATTCCTGCCAGGCAACGCAAATGAATCCAGCTGCCCGGAACCTCTTCCCGCAGTTCGAAAACCGCGGCAGTCAAGCTCCAGGCCGTACACTCTCATACCGAAACGTGATAACGATCGATCGTTCTCTCATGGATACCTCGATACCGAAAAGGAAATCGGCACGAAGCTCCAGGCAAACAATCCGCCGCCCACGCTTCTCTTTCTTCTCAATCTTCAATTGTCAAAGAGCACGCCAATCAATGATCGGCGGCGGGAAACCGGACAATATCCGGTCAAACCCTGCGGAGGGTCGCTACAGAGCGGCTCTCGATAGATGTTGACGATGGCGGCGCAAAACCAAACCGGTCAGAACAATTTGCCCCGAACCAGCTCCCGGCAGACCAACCGGCCCGCCCCGGCGCCACCGCCGTCGTCGATGAACGCGATATAGGCTACCCTCTTCCCTCCTGTCAACGACCCCAGTCGCAAAAACTTCGCATAACAACCGCGTTCGATGCGCCTGCCGCTTGCTGCAAGCAAGACGCGTTCCGGCCGCAAGTTGGTCCGCGAGAAATGGCCCGTATGACACCCGCCGTCCGACCTGAGGCATCGCCAATGGTACCGCTATCGTAGCCGGGCTGCCCCGATCGCAGCGGAGCCGCCCCCCTGTCTTTCGCTTCGCCGTGCTGCGTGCCTGCAGGCTCATAGGCCTGTCCCGGGATCGGACACCGAGCGGAATCCTACCGGCATCTGACAATGAGCTGCGATGCGTGCCAACGCCAATTTGCGCCCCCGAACGCGACAGGGACCGATATAGATCCATCAGGGCCCCGCCGGCCAGGGTTTCGCACAAGAACGAGCACCTATTCCGCGGCCTGTTGTCGCTCCGCCGGGCCTTCTCCCTCGGCGTCATGTGGCCGCGGCCGGGCCTTGCGGCGCAAATCGATCTCCTGCGCGCGCTTCCTGGTCAGCTCGCGATGAGCCTGGTCGCGACCGGAGAGATACTGTTTCGGCCAATGCTGGTTGCGAGTGTCGTACCAGGCCGCCGCCTCGCGGGCGAAATACGGGTTCCACATGTGCGGACGACCAAGCGCGACGATGTCGGCGCGGCGGGTATGCAGGATGGTGTTCACCTGGGCGGCCTCGGTGATCGCGCCGACCGCCATCACCGCCATCTTCGGCACGTTGCGGATCGCCTCGGCAAACTGCACCTGGTACATCCGGCCATAGACCGGCGCCTGATCGGCCACGGTCTGGCCGGCGGAGACGTCGATGAGATCGCATCCGGCCGCGGCGAAGGCTTCACAAATCGCGAAGACGTCCGGCTCGTCGATCCCGCCCTCGGCCCAGTCGGTCGCCGACAGGCGCACCGACATCGGCTTGTCCTGCGGCCAGACGGCGCGCATCGCTTCGAACACCTCCAGGGGATAGCGCAGCCGGTTTTCGACCGATCCGCCATATTCGTCGTCGCGCCGGTTGGTCAGCGGCGACAGGAAGGAGGCGAGCAGATAGCCATGCGCGCAGTGCAGCTCCAGCATGTCGAAGCCGGCGCGATCGGCGCGCTTTGCCGCCTGCACGAATTCCGCCGTGATGCGGTCCATGTCCCCCCTGTCCAGCGGCTTGGGCACCTGGCTGACGCCCGCGTCATAGGGCAGCGGCGAGGCCGAGACGATCGGCCAGTTCGCCGTCTCCTCCGCCAGCGGGCGGTCCATCTTCTCCCAGCCGAGCTGGGTCGAGCCCTTTCGCCCCGCATGGCCGAGCTGCAGCACCATCTTCGTGGTGGAATTGGCATGGACGAAATCGACGATCCGCTTCCAGCGCGCCTCCTGTTCGTCGGTCCACAGGCCCGTGCAACCCGGCGTGATCCGCGCATCGGCCGAGGGACAGGTCATCTCGGTGAACATCAGCCCCGGCCCGCCCAGCGCATGGGAGCTGTAGTGGACGAAGTGCCAGTCGGTCGGATTGCCCTGCGCATCGGCCGAATATTGCGCCATCGGGGACATGGCGACCCGGTTCTCGATCACCATGTCGCGCAACCGGAACCGTGTGAACATCGGTGTCGGCCGGCTCTTGCGGTAATCCTCGCCGGACTCGCGATACAGCCGCTCGTAGAAGGCGGTATCGACCGCCTCGACAAAGCCCGGATCGCGCACGATCAGATTGTCGTAGGTGATCGCCTTGGCCCGGCACATCACCACCATGGCGAACTGCTCCGGATCCATGTCCCATGACCGGTTCATGTGCTCGAACCAGGCGAGCGAAACGTCGGCATTGTGCTGGGTGATTTGGCAGGGCGTGCGGCGCTCGTCCTCATAGGCCGCGAAGGCCGCCAGGACGCTGGCGGGCCCATGCGCGACCACCGCATCGGACAGCGAGATGGCGCATTCCATGGCGAGCTTCGTGCCAGAGCCGATGGAATAATGGGCCGAGGCCTTGGCGTCGCCGAGAAGCACGATGTTGTCGTGGGACCAGCGATTGCAGAAGATGCGGGGAAACTGGCGCCAGTTCGACCGGTTGAGCAGCAGCGTATGGCCCTGCAGTTCCTCGCTGTAGAGCATCTCCAGAACGGCCTTTGACGCCGCCTCGTCCATGCCGTCGAAGCCGTGGCCGCGCCAGCAGGCATCGTCCATCTCGAAGATCCAGGTCGAGCGCCCCGCCTCGTACTGATAGGTGTGTGCGCAGATGATGCCGTGCTCGGTCTGACGGAAGAAATAGTTGAACTCGTCCATCGGCCGGGTCGAGCCCATCCAGCAGAAACGATTCGACTTGATCGCGACATCCGGCTGGAAGGCGTAGCGGAAATGCTCGCGGATGCGAGAATTCACCCCGTCGGCTGCCACGACGACCTCGGAATCGGCAAAGCGCGTGGCGATCTCCTCCGGCGGGACCGACACGCCGAAATGCAGACCGATCCCCTCCTCCCGGCAGCGCTGCTGCAGGATCGCCAGGAGCTTCATCCGCGAAATGCCGGCAAAGCCGTTGCCGGCGCAGCGCATCTCGCGGCCGTCCTTGTGGACCGCGACATCGTCCCAATAGGCGAATTCGCCGCGGATGCGGTCGAAGGACAGGCGGTCGCGCGCCAGGAATTCGTGCAGCGTCTCGTCCGAGAAGACGACGCCGAAGCCGAACGTGTCCTCGGCCTGGTTCTGCTCGTAGACGTCGATCGCCCAGTCCGGCCGCTGCTTCTTGGTCAGGAGCGCGAAATAGAGGCCGCCCGGGCCGCCGCCGATTACGGTGATGCGCATCGCGTGTCCTCCTGGGAACGGGCCCGACGGCCCGGAATAATATTTTAGAGTTAAACTATCGCCCCGAAGCGACGCAAGGGTTAAGGCGTCGCACGGTCTCGCGACGATCTCGCAATGCACCGCACCACGCCGCACTGCAGCAAAATTAGGCACGCCCAAAAAGACGGCCGAACCGGTTGCGAGGCACTATTTTATGTGTAAACTAATTTTTGGATGGGGACGCCGCAGCGTCTCGCAACACGCCGAACCAGGGGCACGGGGCCGCCGATAGCGGAGCCGGATCTGCCGCATAAACTTTGCATGGAGATGCAGGAATGACAATGATCCGCACCATTACCCTCGGCCTCATGACGGCCACCGCCATTACCGGCAGCGCGCTCGCACAGGACGCCGCCGACAACAAGCTGAAGGTCGGCCTGATGTTCACCCTGTCCGGCCCGGCCGCCGTCCTCGGCGAACAGGGCCGCGACGGCTTCATGCTGGCGGTCGAGACGATGGGCGGCAAGCTCGGCGGCCTCGACACCGAGATCACCACCGTCGACGACGAGCTGAAGCCGGACATCGCCGCCAACAAGGCGCGCGAACTGGTCGAGCGCGACGACGCGGACTTCGTCGTCGGGCCGATCTTCTCCAACATCCTGATGGCGATCGCCAAGCCGGTCACCGATGGCGGCGCCTTCCTGATCAGCCCGAATGCCGGCACGTCGAATTTCGCCGGCGCCGAATGCAACCCGAACCTCTTCGTGTCGTCCTACCAGAACGACCAGGTGCACGAGGTGCTCGGCAAGTACGCCCAGGACACCGGCTACCAGCGCCTCTTCCTGCTGGCGCCGAACTATCAGGCCGGCAAGGACTCGCTGGCCGGCTTCAAGCGTTCCTACAAGGGCGAGGTGGTCAACGAGATCTACACGCCGCTCGGCCAGCTCGACTTCTCCGCCGAACTCGCCCAGATCGCCGCCGAGCAGCCCGACGCGGTCTTCACCTTCATGCCGGGCGGCATGGGCGTGAACCTCGTCAAGCAGTACCGGCAGGCCGGTCTCGACAACATCCCGTTCCTCTCCGCCTTCACCGTCGACGAGACGACGCTTCCGGCCCAGCAGGATGCGGCCGTGGGCTTCTATGGCGGTGCCAACTGGGCCCCGGACATGGACAACGAGCAGTCCAGGACGTTCGTCGCGGCCTATGAGGAGAAGTACGGCAGCGTCCCGGGCACCTATGCCATGCAGGCCTATGACGCGGCCCAGATGATCGACAGCGCCATCAAGGCCGCCGGTGGCGACCTGTCCGACCGGGATGCCCTGCGCGCCGGCCTGAAGGCCGCCGACTTCCAGTCCCTGCGCGGCGACTTCTCGATCGGCGACAATCACTACCCGATCCAGGACTTCTACCTGGTCAAGGTCGCCAAGCGCGACGACGGCAAGTACCAGACCGAGATCGACCAGAAGATCTTCGACGACTATCAGGACACTTACGCGGCCGACTGCAAGATGCCGTAACCCACGGCCATCCGCCCCGGCCCGCGCATTGCGGGCCGAGGCGTCCAGATGACATCGCGCATGCGGCCTCCGGCGCAGGCCGGACACTGCGACGAAGGACAGGCCCTCCGCTCGGCGACCCGAGCGGTCGCGGCAGCGGGACCCGTCATGTTCAATCTCTTTCTCCTCCAGGCGCTCAACGGCCTCCAGTTCGGCATCCTTCTGTTCCTAGTCGCCGCCGGCCTGACCCTGATCTTCGGGATCATGGACCTCATCAACCTCGCCCATGGCGTGCTCTACATGGTCGGCGCCTATCTGGTCGCGACCCTGACGGCGCTGACCGGCGACTTCTTCCTCGGCCTTGCCCTGACGATCCCGGCCACGCTTTTCTTCGGCGTCATTCTGGAGGTCCTGATCTTCCGGCAGCTCTACGACCGCGACCATCTCGACCAGGTGCTGGCAACCTTCGGCCTGATCCTCATCATCAACGAGGGAGTGCAGATGCTGTGGGGATCGGCACCCATGAGCGTGCCGATCCCCGACATCCTGTCCAGCTCGATCCCGCTGATTGGCAACATGCGCTATCCGCTGTTCCGCGTCCTGATCATCGCCGCGGGCCTGGCGACGGCGCTCGGCCTCTATCTCCTGGTCAACCACACCCGCATCGGCATGCGGCTGCGCGCCGGCGCTACNCGTCCTGATCATCGCCGCGGGCCTGGCGACGGCGCTCGGCCTCTATCTCCTGGTCAACCACACCCGCATCGGCATGCGGCTGCGCGCCGGCGCTACGAATGCGCCGATGATCTCGGCGCTCGGCGTCGACATCCGCCGGCTGTTCATGCTGGTCTTCGCCCTCGGCGCCATGCTGGCCGGTTTTGCCGGCGCCATGGTCGCGCCGATCCTGTCGGTACAGCCCGGCATGGGAGATTCCATCCTGATCCTGACCTTCGTCGTCATCGTCATCGGCGGCGTCGGCTCGGTGCGCGGCGCCTTCGTCGCCGCGCTGCTCGTCGGGCTGGTCGATACGCTCGGCCGCACCTTCGGCCCCATCATCCTGCGCAGCCTCATGGACCCCTCTGCCGCGTCCCAGACCGGCCAGACCCTGGCGCCGATGCTGATCTACATCCTGATGGCCGCCGTCCTGTTCTTCCGGCCGGCCGGGCTCTTCCCGGCCAAGGGGGCGGCACAATGAGCGCCGGCGACGTAACCCTGGCCGGCAACACGCCGGATGTCGCGCCCGAGCGTCGGCCGAGCCGTCTGGACGGCCGCGGGACGGCGCTTGCGGCGGCGCTGATCTTCGCCGTCCTGGCGCTACTGCCTCTGCTCGCAACGGCGGTCGGCGATCAGTTCCTGCTGGTCACGGCGACGCGGATCATGATCTTCGCCCTGGCCACACTCTCCCTGGACCTCATCCTCGGCTATGGCGCGATGGTCTCCTTCGGCCATGCCGCCTTCATCGGGCTCGGCGCCTATTCGGTGGCGATCCTGGCCGCCCACGGCGTCAACGACATCCTCGTCCAGGCCGGCGTCGCCATTCTCATCTGCAGCCTGTTTGCCCTCGTCACCGGCGCCATCTCGCTGCGGACCAAGGGCGTCTACTTCATCATGATCACCCTCGCCTTCGGCCAGATGGCGTATTTCTTCATGGTCTCGCTGTCCGCCTATGGCGGCGACGACGGCATCACGCTGGCCACCCGCTCGACGCTCTTCGGCCTGCCGGTCCTGCGCGACAATCTCGCCTTCTTCTACGTCGTCCTCGCCACGCTCGCGCTGACATTTGTCGCCCTGCGCGCCGTCGTCGGCTCGCGTTTCGGCCGGGTCCTGCGCGGAACCCGCGACAACCGCGTGCGCATGCAGGCCATCGGGTTTGCGCCCTTCCCCTATCAGCTCACCGCCTATGTCATCGCCGGCGTGATCGCCGGCCTTGCCGGGGTGTTCCTCGCCAACCAGGCGGAGTTCGTTTCCCCGGCCTATATGAGCTGGCAGCGTTCGGGCGAGCTGATTGTCATGGTCGTCCTCGGCGGCATGGGCACCCTCGTCGGCCCGATCGCCGGCGCCGTCGCCTTCCTCCTCCTCGAGGACTGGCTGGCCCAGATCTCCGAACACTGGAAGCTCGGCCTCGGCATCTTCCTCGTGCTGCTCGTGCTGTTCACCCGCGGCGGCATTGCGGGCTTCGTTGGCCGCATCACCGGGCGGGGGCCGCAATGACCCAGGCGCTGCTCGACATCCGCAACCTGCGAAAAGTCTTCGGCGCCCTGCACGTCACCGACGATGTCAGCTTCACCGTGATGCCCGGGGAACTGCATGCCATCATCGGCCCCAACGGCGCAGGCAAGACGACGCTGATCCACCAGCTTTCCGGCAGCCTGGCCAGCGACGGCGGCTCGGTGCACTTTGCCGGCGAGGACATCTCGCCGGTCGCCATGGCCGGCCGCGTGCGACGGGGTCTGGCGCGCTCCTTCCAGATCACCTCGATCCTCGACGGATTCACCGTCCTGGAAAACGCGGCGATGGCGGTCCAGGCGCGATCGGGCTCGAGCTTCCGCTTCTTTGCCTCCGCCGCCCGGGAGGCGGCGCTGAACGACGCGGCGATGGCCGCACTCGCCCGGGTCGGCCTCGAGGACCGCGCCGCCCGGCGCGCCGGCAGCCTGTCCCACGGCGAGAAGCGTCAACTCGAGATCGCCATCGCGCTGGCCACCGGCGCCCGGCTGCTGCTCCTCGACGAACCGCTCGCCGGCACCGGCCACGAGGAATCGGCCGTTCTCGTCGCCCTGATGGCGGAACTGAAGACCACCCACACCATCGTCCTGATCGAGCACGACATGGACGCCGTCTTCACTCTCGCCGACCGGGTCAGCGTCCTCGTCTACGGCAAGCTGATCGCCACCGGCGCACCGGCCGAGGTGCGCGTCCACCCCGAGGTGCGCACTGCCTATCTCGGCGAGGAGGAGGCCGCCTGATGCTGCGGGTCGAAAATCTCCAGAGCGCCTATGGCGACAGCCGCATCCTCTTCGGCATCGACCTCGACGTTGCCGCCGGCGAGGTGGTGACCCTGCTCGGGCGCAACGGCATGGGCAAGACCACGACGATCAACTCGATCTTCGGGCTGCTGAAGCCGCGCGGCGGCCGCGTCACCATCGACGGCGTCGATGTCACCGGCCGGCCGCCCCATGTCGTGGCCAATCGCGGCCTCGGCCTCGTGCCGGAGGGCCGCCAGATCTTTCCCACCCTGTCGGTCGAGGAAAACCTGGTCGCCACCCATCGTGCCGGCAGCGGCTCGGCCAAATGGACGCTGGCCGAGATCTACCGGCTGTTTCCGCGGCTGAAGGAACGGCGCCGCAACATGGGCAACCAGCTGTCCGGCGGCGAGCAGCAGATGCTGGCGATCGGGCGGGCGCTGATGACCAACCCGCGGCTGGTGGTCCTCGACGAGGCCACGGAAGGGCTCGCCCCGCTGATCCGCGAGGAGATCTGGTCCTGCCTGACGGCGATCAAGGACGCCGGCGAGGCGATCCTCGTCATCGACAAGAATGTCGACGCCCTGGCCCGCTTCGCCGATCGCCATGTCGTCATCGAGAAGGGCCGTGTCGCCTGGACCGGCACGACCGCCGAACTGCGCGCGACGCCCGCCATCAAGGAACGCTTCCTGCATGTGTGACGGCGCGAACGGACCGATGCCCTGCCGGAGCCGACAGGCCAGACAGACGACAATGCTCAGGAGAAGGATCCCATGCCCATGCCGATCATGACCGCCGGCGTCACCAAGGCCAACGAGGGAATGGACGGCATTCGCTGGAACATTCTCGGCCAGATCTACGTGCCCAAGCAGCATGCCGAGAGCTCCTTCTCCTGGCACGCGACATTCCCGGTCGGGACCTTCGTGCCGCCGCACATCCATCCGACGCAGGAAGAGTTCGTCTACATGCTGGAAGGCCGGCTCGACGTGATTCTCGACGGACAGGAGAGCTACGCCGAGCCCGGCGACCTGGTGCGCCTGCCCCGCGGCATCCCGCATGGCCTGTTCAACCGCACCGATTCCGACGTGAAGTGCTATTTCTGGGTCTCCCCCGCCCAGCGGCTCTACGATCTGTTCTGGGCGCTCCACAATCTGGGGCCCACCGCCAACCCAGCGGACGTCGTCGCGGTCGCGGCCCAGCACGAGGTCGACTTCCTGCCGCCGCCAGACGCGGAATAGGCGGGCAAACGGGGCGGAAGGAGCCAGGGCCATGAAGGTGATCATCGCAGGCGCGGGCATCGGCGGACTGACCGCCGCGCTCATGCTCCACAAGCGCGGCATCAAGGCCGAGATCTACGAGCAGTCGCCGGCCGTGCGCGAGGTCGGGGTGGGCATCAACACCCTGCCCCACGCCATCCGGGAACTCGCCGAGATCGGCCTCCTGCCCGCCCTCGACAATGTCGGCCTGCGCACCCGCGAGCTTGTCTACTACAACCGCCAGGGCCAGGAACTCTGGAGTGAGTTGCGCGGCATCGACGCCGGTCACCCGGTTCCCCAGTTCTCGATCCATCGTGGCCGGCTGCAGAAGCTGATCTACGACGCCGTCATCGAGCGTCTCGGGCCCGATTCCGTGAAGACCGGCCTCAGCCTGTCGGGCTTCATCCAGAACGAGGGCGGCGTCACCGCCCATTTCAACGACTCGGTCCGCGGCGACGCCGGAACCACCGTGCGCGGCGACATTCTCGTCTGCGCCGACGGCATCCATTCCACCGCCCGCCGGCGCTTCTATCCGGATGAGGGCGCGCCCTGCTGGAACGGGGTGGTGATGTGGCGCGGCGCCACGGAGTGGAAGAGCTGGCGCGACGGCCGCACCATGGCGATCGGCGGTGGCATGGGCGCCAAGTTCGTGCTGTATCCGATCGCCGAGAAAAGCGGCGGCACCCAGCTCATGAACTGGGTGGTCAACATCAAGATGGCCGACGCCGCGACATCGCCGCCACCCCGGGAGAGCTGGTCGCGCCCGGCCCTGCGCTCGCTGGTCCTGCCCCATGCCAGGCGCTTCGCGATCCCGGACTACGACGTTGGCGCGCTGGTCGATGCGACGCCGCAGGCCTTCGAATATCCCATGTGCGACCGCGATCCCCTGCCCCGCTGGACCTTCGGCCGGGTCACCCTGCTCGGCGACGCGGCCCATCCCATGTATCCGGTCGGCTCGAACGGTGCCTCCCAGGCGATCCTCGATGCCCGCTCGCTGGCCGACTGCCTGGAGCGCGCCGAGCACCCTCGCCAGGCCCTCTGGGAATACGAGAAGGACCGCCTGCCCAAGACCGCCGAGATCGTTCGCCTCAACCGCAAGGGCGGACCGGAACGGGTGATCGACGAGGTGGAAAAGCGCGCGCCCGCCGGCTTTGTCGATATCGAGGACGTCATCAGCCGGGCCGAACGCAAGGCGATTGTCGGCGGTTATGCCGGGAAGGCCGGCTTCGCTGCCGAGCCCGACCGTCAGGTCGCCGAGCGGCGCGCGGCCAACGCCTGACCGGCCACGGCGCGCTGCCGGCGGCCGATCGCCATGATGCCTGCTTGCCGCATCATGGCCAGATAGTTTAGGCTTAAAAGAAATATCATCGGAGGTCGTTCGTGACCCCACATGCCAGCCCTCGCCACGTCTTCGTCACCGGCTCCTCCCGTGGGATCGGCCACGCGGTCGCCGCTGCCTTCGTGGCCGCCGGCGACCGGGTGACGGTGCATGCCCGCACGGCCGAGAGCGCCGAGCGGGCACGCGCCGAACTGGGTGCCGCCGGCAGCGTCGCGGCCGACGTGACCGATGCCGCCGCGCTGGAGGCCGCACTTGCCAGTGCCGCCGAACGCGCCGGGCCGGTCCAGGTGCTGGTCAACAATGCCGGTGCGGCGGAGACTGCGCCGCTCTCACGCCTCGACGTCGACCAGCTGCGTCGGATGATGGCACTCAATGTCGAACCGGTGCTGACCGCGATCCGCGCCGTCGCGCCTGCGATGAACACGGCCGGAACGGGCCGCATCGTCACCGTCGCCTCGACCGCCGGCCTCAAGGGCTATGCCTATGTCGGCGCCTATACGGCCGCAAAGCATGCCGTGGTCGGGCTGACGCGCGCCCTCGCTCTGGAGCTGGCCGCAGCCGGCATCACCGTCAACGCGGTCTGCCCCGGCTACACCGACACCGCGCTGATCGCCGATTCCCTCGATCGCCTGGAAGCCAGGACCGGACGCGACCGCGAGGCGATCCTTGAGGATTTCACCCGGGTCAATCCGCTCGGCCGGCTGATCCGGCCCCAGGAAGTGGCCGACAGCGTGCTGTGGCTCGCCGGCGCCGGCGCCAGCGGGATCACCGGCCAGGCGATCGCGGTCGCGGGAGGCGAATTGTGAGTGTCATCCGACCGAGCGTGATCGATCACATCGACGCCGAATCCAAGGTCGACGAGAGCCCCCAGCATCATCGCGCCGAGCTGCGCCTGTGGCTGCGCCTCCTGACCTGCGCCAACCTCGTCGAGGCCGAGATCCGCAAGCGCCTGCGCGAGCAGTTCGGCACGACCCTGCCCCGCTTCGACCTGATGGCCCAGCTGGAACGCGCGTCCGATGGCATCCTGCTCGGCGAGCTGTCGCGCCGGATGATGGTCTCCAACGGCAATGTCACCGGGCTCGTCGATCGGCTCGTCCAGGAAGGCCTGATCGAACGCCAGGTGTCCGAGCGCGACCGGCGCTCGGCGCGGGTGCGCCTCACCGATCAGGGCCGCGCCGTCTTCTCACGGATGGCCCGCGCCCACAGCGACTGGCTGGCCGAACTCCTCGCCGGGATCTCCCCCGAGGATCAGAAGGAACTCTGGTCGCGGCTCGGCGACCTCAAGCACTCGGTCCATGGCGCCAGCCGGTCGGGCCCCGCACCATCCCAGCCAGAGGACGCATGATGAAGCGCCAGAACGCGATCGCCGCACCGTTGCACGACTTCGTGCCCGAGCATTTCCGCCTGTCGATCGAGCACGGCGTCGCGGTGATCACCCTCGACCGGCCGGACCGCAAGAATCCGCTGACCTTCGAAAGCTATTGCGAGCTGCGCGATACGTTCCACGCGATGCGCTTCGACGACACGGTCACCGCCATCGTGGTGACGGGGTCGGGCGGCAATTTCTCCAGCGGCGGCGACGTCTTCGAGATCATTGAGCCGCTGACGAAGATGGAGGCGGCCGAGCTGCACGCCTTCACCACCATGACCGGCGACCTCGTCAAGGAGATGCGCGCCTGCCCGCAGCCCGTCATCGCGGCCGTCGAGGGCATATGCGCCGGTGCCGGCGCGATCATTGCGATGGTCTCCGACATGCGGATCGCGGGAAGCGGCGCCAAGGTCGCCTTCCTCTTCAACCGCGTCGGGCTGGCCGGTTGCGACATGGGCGCCTGCGCGATCCTGCCCCGGATCATCGGCCAGGGCCGCGCCTCCGAGCTCCTCTATACCGGCCGCTTCATGAGCGCCGAGGAAGGCGAGCGCTGGGGCTTCTTCAACCGCCTGACCGAGGCGGACGGCGCCCTGGCCGGCGCGATGGAGATGGCCGCCGCGCTGTCCGAGGGCCCGACCTACGCCAATTCCGTGACCAAGCGCATGCTGCAGATGGAATGGGCGATGGGCGTCGACGAGGCCATCGACGCGGAGGCGATCGCCCAGGCCCTGTGCATGAACACCGGCGATTTCCGCCGCGCCTTCGAGGCCTTCGCGGCCAAGCGCAAGCCGGTCTTCGAGGGGAACTGAGCGTGGCCGACCGCAGCTTTCTCGACTGGCCGTTCTTCGACGACAGCCACCGTGCGCTGGCGCGAAAGGCCGAGGACTGGGCCGCGGCGAACGTCCCCGGCCTCGTCGACCACCACGATGTGGACGGCAGCTGCCGGCGCCTCGTCGCCGCGATGGGCAAGGCCGGCTTCCTCGCCCATGCGGCGCCGGAAGACGGTCGCTTCGACGTGCGCAACCTGTGCATCCTGCGCGAGACCTTTGCCCGCTTCGACGGCCTCGCCGACTTCGCCTTCGCCATGCAGGGCCTGGGCACGGGCGCGCTGACGCTGGCCGGCAGCGAGGCGCTGAAGGGTGCGGTGCTGCCGGGCGTCCGCGACGGTTCGACCATTGCCGCCTTCGCCCTCACCGAACCCGAGGCAGGCTCCGACGTCGCCGAGATCGCTCTGTCGGCGACCCCGGCCGGCAACGCCATGATCCGCCTCGACGGCGAGAAGACCTGGATCTCCAACGGCGGCATCGCGGGCCATTACGTGGTGTTCGCCCGCACCGGCGAGGCGCCGGGTGCCAGGGGACTCTCGGCCTTTTCGGTGTCTGCGGACACGCCCGGCCTCACCGTCACGGAGCGGCTCGAGACCATCGCGCCGCATCCGCTGGCGCGGCTGCGCTTCGAGGATTGCCGGATTCCGGCGGCCAGTCGCATCGGCGAGGCCGGCGCGGGCTTCAAGATCGCCATGGCGACCCTCGACGTCTTCCGCTCCACGGTGGGCGCCGCGGCACTGGGCTTCTCGCGCCGGGCGCTGGACGTCACGCTGGAACGCACCCGTTCGCGCAAATTGTTCGGCGCGCCGCTGGCCGACATGCAGCTGACCCAGACGGCGCTCGCCGAAATGGCGACGGCGATCGACACCTCCGCGCTCCTCGTCTACCGCGCGGCCTGGACCCGCGACAGCGGCGCCCCCCGCATCACCCGCGAGGCGGCGATGGCCAAGATGGTCGCTACCGAAAACGCCCAGGACGTCATCGACCGCGCCGTCCAGCTCCATGGCGGCGAAGGCGTGCGCTCCGGCTCGGTGCCCGAGACGCTGTACCGCGAGATCCGGGCCCTGCGCATCTACGAGGGCGCGACGGAAGTCCAGAAGCTCATCATCGCCCGCCAATTGCTGTCGCAAGCCGCCTGAGGAGATCGCCCATGCCCGGCTCCTGCCATGTCGACACCTTCGTCCTCGACCACATGCCGCCGGCGGCCAAGATGCCGGATTTCATCAATCTCGACCGGCTCGGCTATCCCGAGCAGCTGAACGCGGCGGTGGAACTGGTCGACCGCCATGTCGCCGAGGGCCGCGGCGAGCGCGTCGCCATCCGCGCGCCCGGCGTGCGCTGGACCTATGCCGAGCTGTCCCGGGTAATCGACCGGATGGCCAACGTCCTGACCGGCGAGCTCGGCCTCGTGCCCGGCGGCCGCGTGCTGCTGCGCTCGGCCAACAATCCGACGCTCGTCGCGCTCTACATGGCGATCATCAAGGCCGGCGGCGTCGTCGTCGCCACCATGCCCCTCCTGCGCGCCCGCGAGTTGGTGCAGATCCTCGACAAGGCGGAGATCTCGCTGGCCCTGTGCGATGCGGCGCTGGCCGAGGACATGGACAAGGCGGCCGGGGCCGCTGCCCGGCCGGTGCGGGTCGTCACCTGGTCGGGCCTGGCCGGCGGCGATCTCGGCGCGCGTCTGGCGACCGCCTCTGACCGGTTCGAAGCCGTCGACTCGCGCGCCGACGATCCCTGTCTCCTCGGCTTCACCTCCGGCACGACGGGGCTGCCCAAGGCGACGATCCACTATCACCGCGACCTCCTCGTCATCTGCGATTGCTATGCTCGCGACGTCTTGCGCGCGGACGCCGACGACGTCTTCATCGGTTCGCCCCCGCTTGCCTTCACCTTCGGCCTCGGCGGCCTCGTCCTGTTCCCCTTCCGCATCGGCGCCTCGACCGTGCTCATCGAACGGGCCGGCCCGCCCGATCTCGCCGCGGCGATCGGCGAATATGGCGCGACGGTCTGCTTCACCGCGCCCACCGCCTATCGCGCCATCCTCTCGAAGATCGACGACTACGACCTCTCCTCCCTGCGCAAATGCGTCTCGGCCGGCGAGACGCTGCCGCGGCCGACCTACGATGCCTGGCTGGAGGCCACCGGCCTGAGGCTGATGGACGGCCTCGGCGCCACCGAGATGCTGCACATCTTCATCGCCGCCCCGCAGGAGGCCATCCGCCCCGGCGCCACCGGCAAGCCCGTGCCCGGCTACGAGGCACGGGTCGTGGACGAATCCGGCACGCCGCAGCCTGCCGGCACCGCCGGACGGCTCGCCGTGCGCGGGCCGATCGGGTGCCGCTACCTCGCCGACCGGCGGCAGGCGGTCTATGTGGAGAATGGCTGGAACATCACCGGCGACACCTATGTCGAGGACGAGGACGGCTATTTCTGGTTCCAGGCCCGCAACGACGACATGATCGTCTCGGCCGGCTACAACATTGCCGGACCGGAAGTCGAAGCGGCGCTTCTCGCCCATCCTTCGGTGCTGGAAGCTGGGGTCGTCGGCGCGCCGGACCCGGAGCGCGGCCGCATCGTCAAGGCCTTCGTCGTCCTGACCGATGACGCGGCCGCCGGTCCCGACCTCACCAGGGAACTGCAGGACTATGTGAAACGGGAGCTGGCGCCCTACAAATACCCACGCTCGATCGTCTTCGTGGACGCCTTGCCAAAAACCGGATCGGGAAAGCTGCAGCGCTTCGCATTGCGCCAGCAGGCGGAGGCCGAAGCCGAAGACGCGAGCCAGGGAGAGAACGCGTGAACATCAACCAGCCGATCGCCAATCGTCAGACCACACCATCCGAAAGCCAGGACGAACCGCCGCTTGCCGTCCTGCAGCCGCCGGAATGGAAGAAGCCGCGGGGCTATGCCAACGGCATGGCCGGACGCGGCCGGCTGGTCCTCACCGGCGGCCTGATCGGCTGGGACGCGACCGAGACCTTTGCCGAGGGCTTCGTGCCCCAGGTCGAGCAGACGCTGCGCAACATCCTCGCCGTCATCGCCGAGGCCGGCGGCGGGCCCGAGCACATCGCCCGCCTCACCTGGTATGTGCGAAGCATCGCCACCTACCGCGCCTCCACGGCCGAGCTCGGCGCGGCCTATCGCCGTGTGCTCGGCCGGCATTTCCCGGCCATGGCGCTGGTGGAGGTCTCCGATCTCGTCGAGCCCGAGGCGTTGGTCGAGATCGAGGCGACCGCCATCGTGCCCGACTAGGCTGTCGCTGCCGCGCAGCCCGTGGCGTCTGCCGATCCCGTTCTTCCCTGCCGCTCCGGCTCGTCGCCGCGAGGCGCAACAAACACCAGGAACCCCTTATGTCCCACGCTTCGGCTGCTGCGCCCACTGCGTCCTCGCCGTCCCCGTCCGCCGAATTCGACTGGGCCGACCCGTTCCGGCTGGAGGACCAGCTGTCGGAGGACGAGCGGCTGATCTTCGACACCGCCCGCGCCTTTGCCGAGGAGAAGCTGCGGCCGCGCATCGTCGAGGCCTATCGCAACGAGACCACCGACCGGTCGATCGTCAACGAGATGGGCGAACTGGGCCTGCTCGGGCTGACCGTGCCGGAGGAGTATGGCTGCGCCGGCGCGTCCTACGTGTCCTACGGCCTCG
The DNA here is from genome assembly GCF_036549475.1 of Aurantimonas sp. A2-1-M11. Taxonomy (NCBI): domain Bacteria; kingdom Pseudomonadati; phylum Pseudomonadota; class Alphaproteobacteria; order Hyphomicrobiales; family Aurantimonadaceae; genus Aurantimonas; species Aurantimonas sp. A2-1-M11. The sequence continues at coordinate 16,222 of NZ_JAZHLI010000075.1, forward strand.
TCGCGCGGGCCGTCGAGGCGGTGGATTCGGGCTATCGCTCGATGATGAGCGTCCAGTCCTCGCTGGTGATGTATCCGATCTTCGCCTATGGCGACGAGGCCCAGCGTAGGAAGTACCTGCCCAGGCTCGCCACCGGCGAATTCGTCGGCTGCTTCGGCCTGACCGAGCCCGACGCCGGCTCCGATCCCGGCGGCATGACCACGCGGGCCGAGAGGATCGACGGCGGCTACCGCCTGTCGGGCGCCAAGATGTGGATCTCCAACTCGCCGATCGCCGACGTCTTCGTCGTCTGGGCGAAGTCGGCCGCCCATGACGGC
>NZ_JAZHLI010000076.1:0-16257 GCF_036549475.1 Aurantimonas sp. A2-1-M11
CGGCGGAATCCCGCCAAACTGTCGATGACCAACAAACGATTGAAGGCCGGGTGGAACGAGAAATTCCTCGTCAGCCTCATCTCGTGAAATTCAACTCACCCGATTCCCCTGCTCACCACCGCCAAACAAGCTGCGAACGCACAAGGTTCCGCAGCGTCGGACGCGTGTGCGCGCGGGGCAGGGGCGTCGAAGGCTTAAACGCCGCCGGCCTGCCGACGCAGCAGTTCCAGCGCCTGCCGGTCGGTGCGGTCGCGGTGCAACTGGTGCAGGCGTCCTGCTTCCTCGCTGTCGCGATCGAGAATCGCCTGCACGATCTGCCGATGCTCCTCGTTCGACTGGACCGGTCGCATCCGCAGCGGGATGATCGCCATGCGGGCGCGGTACTGCTGTTCCCAATATTGCCGGAGCGTCGCCTGCAGGCGGGTATTGCCGCACAGCGAGACGATGTCGGAGTGGAAGACGTCGTCGACCTGCGACCAGCGCTCGATGTCGTCGCTCCGGGTCGCCTTCTCCATCTGGTCCATCAGCGATGTCAGGCGCTCGCGTTCGGCCGGCTCCAGCCCGCGCCGCGCAGTCAGGCGCGCGGCCTGGACCTCCAGCGCCGAGAAGACCTCGTAGATCTCGGCCAGGTCGTCCAGCGACTGGGCCCGCACGGTGACGCCATGGCGCGGGCGCACCTCGACCAGTCCCTCTTCCTCCAGCCGGATCAGCGCCTCGCGGATCGGCGTGCGGCTGAGCGACAGGAGATTGGCGACCTCGGTCTCCAGCAGCGTCGTGCCGGGCGGCAGGCGACCTTCCAGGATCCGGTATTTCAGCTCGTGATAGGCTCGCTCGCGCGCCGCCATCTTGGCGACGCCCTGCATGCTGGGACGCGGGCGCGAGCCGCTGGGAGAAGGCCGGCGATGGGGTGCGTTGGTCGCATCCTGTTTCATCAGTGCCGGCCTCCCTCGCTCATGCACCGGACCTTCTTGCCCGGATCGTTCCGTCAGCTCTTGGAACCGTCCGGCGTGGCGACGCCGTTCAGCTCGAAGACGATATCGGACAGCATCGGCAGATAATCGCTGCCGCGCCCGATCGCCTCGGCCGTCGCCAGGCCGTTCTTCACGGAGGACGAGACATGGGTGGCGATGCCGCTCTGGTCGGCCATCGAGACCACGTAGCGCATGTCCTTGTGGGCGTTGCGGATGGTGAACTTGTGGGCGTCGCGGTCGCGGTCGACCACGTATTTCATGAAGGTCTGGTAGAAGCCCGAATCCATCCGGCCACCGCTGATGACCCCGTGGAAGGTCTTGGCGTCGATGCCGTTCTTGGCGCCGATCGCCAGTGCTTCCGAATAGAGTGCCGCATAGCCGAGCGAGACAAAGTTGTTGAGCAGCTTCATCGTGTGCCCGGCGCCGGTGTCGCCAACCCGCACGATCTTGCCGGCCCAGGTATCGAGCAACGGCTTCACCCGGTCGAAATCGGCCTCCGAGGCGCCGACCATGGTGTCGAGCGTGCCCTCCCAGGCTTCCTTCGGCGTGCGCGACAGCGGCGCGTCGATCAGCGTCACGCCGGCCTCGCGGCAGCTTTCGGCCAGCGCCCGCGTCGAGACCGGATTGGCCGTCGAGGAATCGATGATCGTCTTGCAGGCACCCTTGGCCTCAAGGATCTCGCCGACCACCGCTTCCACCTGCGGGCTGCCCGGCAGGCAGAGGAAGACGATCTCGGCCTGCTCGGCGACTGCGGCGGCGCTGTCTGCCTCGACCGCGCCGCGGGACTTGAGGTCCTCGATCGGGTCGCGGTTGCGATGGGCCAGGACCGTGAGCTTGTAGCCGGCCTCGACGATGTTCTTGGCCATGCCGTGGCCCATCAGGCCGACGCCGATGAAACCGATGGTGGGACGTTCCGTCATGAAGACTCCTGGTCGAATGCAAATGGTGGGGCGGGCCCCTACGACGCGGCGTTGCGCTCTGTTTCGCCGGCGATATGGGCTCGGATGATGTCGGCAAAGTTGTTGTCGGCGACGAAGCCGACTTCGGTCGCCCGCGAGGCGTCGAAGTCGCGCGGCCAGCCGGCGACGATCTTCTCGATGGTGGCGTCCGGTTCGCGGCGGATCAGGGCGACGGCCTCGTCCCCGGCAACCTCGCGCAGGGCCTCGATCATCTCGCCGATGGTGATCGACAGGCCGGGCATGGTCAGGGCGCGCCGGGCGCCGAGCAGTTCGGTGTCCATCGTCGCCGCATGCAGCAGGAAGCCGACCGCCGCCGCCGGGCTGGCGACCCAGTGGCGCACGCTGTCGTCGACCGGCAGGATGGCTTCGTGGCCGGCCAGCGGCTCGCGGATGATGCCGGAGAAGAAGCCCGAAGCGGCCTTGTTCGGCTTGCCCGGCCGCACGACGATGGTGGGCAGGCGGATGCCGACGCCGTCGACGAAGCCCTTGCGGCTGTAGTCGGACAGCAGCAGCTCGCCGATCGCCTTCTGTGTGCCGTAGCTGGTCAGCGGTGCCGACAGGAAGGTGTCGGAGATCGGATCCTCGAAAGGCGAGCCGAAGACCGCGATGGACGAGGTGAAGACCAGCCGTGGTCGGTAGACGCCGTCCTGCGCGCGGATCGCCTCGAGCAGATGCCGCGTGCCGTCGAGATTGATGCTGTAGCCCTTCTCGAATTCGGCTTCGGCCTCGCCGGAGACGATCGCGGCGAGATGGAAGATCATGTCGGGCCGCTTGGCCACGAGTGCGCGGACGGTGGCTTCGTCGGCGATGTTGCCGGCGCTGCAGTCGATGGTGATGCCGCCCGCCTGGCTGGCGAAGTCCGGCGCAACGACGTCGAAGGCATCGATCTGGGTGACCTTGTCGCCCAGTCGCGTGTCGTCCTCGATGATCGCCTCGATCAGCTTGCGCCCGACCATGCCGGCTGCGCCCAGTACCAGAATCCGCATCGTTTCATCTCCCTGTTATCGTGCAGTGTCGGCGCGTGCGGCGCTGTCAGAGCGTCCAGCCGCCGTCGATCACCTGCATCGTTCCCGTTGTGAAGGCGCTCTCGTCCGAGGCCAGATAGACCGCCAGCATCGCAATTTCCGAAGGCTTCCCGAGCCGTCCCATGGGCTGGCGCTCGATGAACATCGCCTTGGCCTTGTCCGTGCCGCCGACATTCTTGCCGAGATCGGCGATCCGTTCCTCCAGCGAGGGGGATTCGATCGTGCCGGGGCAGATGGCGTTGCAGCGGATGCCGCTCTTGATGAAGTCGACGGCGATCGAACGGGTCAGACCCGCCACCGCCGCCTTGGTTGTCATGTAGACGTAGCGGTTCGGCGCCGATTTGACCGGACCGGCGGCCGAGCAGATGTTGACGATCGAGCCGCCGCCCGCCTCGATCATGCGTGGCAGGAGGCCGCCGATCATCCGGTGCATCGACCGGACGTTGAGATCGAAGGAGAAGTCCCAGGCCGCGTCGTCGCAGTCGAGGATGGTGCCGTGATGGACGTAGCCGGCGCAGTTGAACAGGATGTCGGGCGTCGGCACGCCGGCCAGATAGGCCTTGACCGCCTCGCTGTCGGTGACGTCGAGCGCCGCGGTGTGGACCGGGCCGAACGCATCGAGGCCCTCCAGCTTTTCGGCATCGCGATCGCTGGCATAGACGGTAGCACCTTCCATCAGGAAGGTCTCGACGACCTTGCGGCCAATCCCCTGGCCGGCCGCGGTACAGACTGCTGTCTTGCCATCCAGGCGTTTCGTCATGGCTCTGTCCCGTTCATCCTGGGTCGCGAGGAATAGTCTGCGCCAAGGCGCGATCGAAAGGAGGGGCCGCGCACCGGGCGCGGCCCCGCCTCAATGGTCAGTGGTTGTCGCGCGGCACGCGATCGGCCTTGCCGTCGATGCCGCCCTGGGCGAGCCGCTGGTAGGAGATCGCCGGCTCGAGCACCGCGCCGGTGGAGAGCTGCGAGACGATGCCGCGCTGGATCTCCTGCCACGGTGTCTGGTGCGCCGGGTAGGCGAAGCCGCCCGCCGCTTCCAGCGCCTTGTGACGCTCGGCGAGTTCCTCGTCGGAGATCAGGATGTTGGCGGTGCCACGGCCGAGATCGATTCGCACCATGTCGCCGGTCTTCAGGATGGCAAGGCCGCCACCGGCCGCCGCCTCGGGCGAGGCGTTGAGGATCGACGGGCTGCCCGAGGTGCCGGACTGGCGACCGTCGCCGATGCAGGGCAGCGAGTGGATGCCGCGCTTCAAGAGGTAGTCGGGCGCCCGCATGTTCACGACCTCGGCCGCGCCGGGATAGCCGATCGGGCCGGCGCCCCGCATGAACAGGACCGAGCGCTCGTCCACCGCCGTCTCCGGATCGTCGATCCGGTGGTGGTAATCCTCCGGGCCGTCGAAGACGATCGCCTTGCCCTCGAAGGCCATCGGATCGTCGGGATTGGACAGGTAGCGGTCGCGGAATTCCTTCGAGATCACCGAAAGCTTCATGATGGCGGAATCGAAGAGGTTGCCCTTCAGGACCCGGAAGCCGGCATGGTCGATCAGCGGCCGGTCGATCGGCCGGATGACATTCTCGTCCTCGATGATCGCGCCGCGGCAATTGTCGCCGATGCTCTTGCCGTTGACGGTGAGGGCGTCCTCGAAGATCAGCCCCTTTTCCATCAGCTGGTTGACCACCGCCGGCACGCCGCCGGCATGGTAGTAGTCCTCTGCGAGATATTCGCCGGCCGGCTGCAGATTGACCAGCAGCGGCACTTCCTCGCCATGGGTCTGCCAGTCCTCGATCGACAGCTCGACGCCGAGATGGCGGGCGAGGCCGTTGAGATGGATCGGCGCGTTGGTCGAGCCGCCGATCGCCGAATTGACCCGGATCGCGTTGACGAAGGCGTCCTTTGTCATGATGTCGGTCGGCTTCAGGTCCTCGTGGACCATTTCGACGATGCGCTTGCCGGTGAGATAGGAGATCTCCTGGCGATCGCGGTAGGGGGCCGGGATCGCCGCCGAGCCGGGCAGTTGCATGCCCAGCGCCTCGGCCAGCGAATTCATCGTCGAGGCCGTGCCCATGGTGTTGCAATAGCCCGTCGACGGCGCCGAGGAGGCGACCAGCTTGACGAAGCCGGCATAGTCGATCTCGCCGGCGGCCATCAACTCGCGGGCCTTCCAGACGATCGTGCCCGAGCCGGTGCGTTCACCGCGGAACCAGCCGTTCAGCATCGGCCCGACAGAGAGCGCGATGGCGGGCAGGTTGACGGTTGCCGCGCCCATCAGCATGGCCGGCGTCGTCTTGTCGCAGCCGATCGTCAGCACCACGCCATCCAGCGGATAGCCGTAGAGCACCTCGACGAGGCCGAGATAGGCAAGGTTGCGGTCGAGGCCCGCCGTCGGGCGCTTGCCGGTCTCCTGGATGGGATGGACCGGAAACTCGAGCGCGATGCCGCCGGCCTCGCGGATGCCTTCGCGCACGCGCTTGGCCAGTTCCAGATGGTGGCGGTTGCAGGGGCTGAGATCGGAGCCGGTCTGGGCGATGCCGATGATCGGCTTGCCCGACTGCAGCTCTTCCTGGCTCAGGCCGAAATTGAGGTAGCGCTCCAGATAGAGCGCCGTCATGTCCGGATTGGCGGGATTGTCGAACCAGGCGCGCGAGCGAAGCGGGCCGGTCTTGAGGTCATTGGTCATGGGGTCTCCGGAACGTCGATCTGTCGCTGCGTCCGCGCGGCGGGCAGCTTTCGACGTAATGTATACATTAACCCGACAGCAGTTCCAACCCGCCAACGTCTCCGTGACGGCGTGGAGCGGGCCGCCGGGCGATCGGCAGGCGAGGCGCTAGGCGCCGGCCTGCGGGCGAAATGCGTTCAGCCAGCCGAGGCCGGCGTCGGTCGTCGTGCGCGGCCGGTATTCGGCGCCCACAAAGCCGTCCCAGCCGAGATCGGCCATCGCCGGCAGCAGGCGGTCATAGGCGATCTCTCCCTCGTCGGGTTCGGCCCGCGAGGGGACGGCCGCGATCTGCAGATGGCCGATCATCGGCAGATGCTGCTCGAAGCGCTTGATCAGGTCACCCTCCATGATCTGCGCGTGATAGCAGTCGAACATGATCTTCAGATTGGGCCTTGCGACCCGGGCGACGATGTCCGCCGCCTGGTCCTGATACGACAGGAAATAGCCGGGCGCATCGCGCTGGTTGATCGGCTCGATGAGGATCGTCATGTCGCCTGCGGCCTCGCAGGCATAGGCGAGATTGGCCTCGAACGCCGCCTTTGCGCCGTCCAATCCTTGCGACTTGCCGGCCATCACATGCACCGCGCCGGCGCCGATCGCCTTGGCATAGCCGATCGCCTCGTCGATGGCGGCGCGGGCTTCCTCGACGCGGTCCGGCAGGGCGGCGAGCCCGAAATCGCCATCCCTTTCGCCGCGGCGGGTGTTGAGACCCAGCATCGACAGCCCGGTCTCGTCGAGTGCGGCCTTCACGGAGGCGGCGTCGACCTCATAGGGAAAGTGGCACTCGACGGCGTCGAAACCGGTGGCCGCGGCACGCCTGATGGCGTCGGGCAGGGCGAGTTCCTGCCACAGGAAGCCGAGATTGGCGGAAAAACGGATCGTCGGCATGGCTGATCTCCCCAGGGGATGCGCATCCCCTGTGGATACGCAAGGTCCCGCTATGGCCCATGCGCGGACCATTCGCAAAGGGGGAGGAGTGCACGAAGCCCGATTGTCCCGGCCGAAGCGTTCGGTCAGTAGCGGTTGGAGCGGATCAGATCGTCGATGCTGATCGGCTCCAGCGATGCGCTCGTGGAACCGCGCACGGGAGCAGGACTGGCGGATCGGGCGGTCGCCGCGACCATGCCGGAGGACTGCGCCGCCGGGCGTCGCGGATCGTAGGGCTCGGGATTGCGGAAGGGCGGATCATTGAGCCGGCGGGCATTCTTGCGCTTCTCGTAGAAGACGTTGCCGCCGGCCTCGATGAGGTAATGCATGTTGGTGTAGGGAAAGGTCATGCCGGCGGTGTGGAAGAACATCGCCTTCTCGACATGGCGGTGGCGGGCGCCTTTCAGCACCTTGGTCGCCGTCCGTGACGCCAGGTCCTTGCCCTTCTCCATGGGCCGCGTCAGGACGCCGGGTGCGAACTGGTTCTTCTGGCCGACGACGCCGCAGACCGTCTTGGGATAGCGGCCGCTCTCCAGGCGGTTCATCACCACCGTGCCGACGGCGATCATGCCCTCTTCGCTGCTGCGGTTGGATTCGAAATACATCACGCGGGTCATGCACTCATGCGCCGTCATCGGGCGCAGGCGCGGCCCGCTGGCGCAGCCGCCGAGCAGGGTCGCGACGGCCAGCAATGCCAGCGTCGCCTTGCCGCGCGTGAGAGTGAGACGGAATGCCATGCGCCAAGCCTCGGTCGGTTGTCGCGGTGCCGGAGGAAAAGACCGGCGCGAGAAACCCGTAAGATCGGCCAGAGGCATTAATGGAGGGTGCAGCGGGACCCTGTTCCCGGCGCTGTTTGGCCGGCATCGTTAAAATTGTCTGAAAACCGTTCTCGTCCGGGGGGCGGACGCGGGCACCTGTCGGCCACCAGATCCTGACGCTGGCTGTGCGTCGGCCGGACTGGCGATTCTGGCCGGTAAAGTCTATGCCAGCGGACGACATGTCCCGGCGAACCGTCGGCACATGCGCCCGACGTTCGTGGCCTTGCACGGCCTGACGCGTCCACGGTCGTCCAAGGCGAACTGCGTCGCCTGTGCTGCAACGGCACCGGCTACCCGCGACCCACCGGAGGATTAGTGCTGACCCGCAGAACCTTCCGCCCCGGACTGTCGATCTTTATGTGCCTGGCGCTGGCAATCGCCGGTTGTGCCGGACGTCCGCTGGGAACCCTGGCGCCGATCGCCGGGACCGTACAGGGCGCCAGCCTCGTCGACATGCTCGTGGCGACCACGCGGGCTCCGTCGCCAATTCCCGGCGTGGTGTATTCCGGCGATCGCGGCGATTCCCTGTCGGTCGACAACATCGTCGTGTCGGTTCCGCCCGCCGGCAATCGTGCCGCGGGCGAACTGACCTATCCCGCGGTCAATCCGGCCGATCCGCGCACGGAATTTGCGGTGTTGGAACTGACCTCGGTGGACAGGGCGGGCTCGCAGCGCTGGTTCGACCGCGTCGCCGGCTCGAACAAGGGCGGCGACGTGCTGATCTTCGTCCACGGCTTCAACACGACGTACGAGGAATCGGTCTTCCGCTTCGCGCAGATCGCCCACGACACGGCGGCGACCGCGGCGCCGATCCTGTTCTCCTGGCCATCCCATGGCAGCGTCTTCGACTCTCGCTACCACATCTCCCATAAAGCGTTGATCCTGCATGTATGACCTGCAGCGCAGGGGATGCCGCGTTCCCAGTGGTACATTTTGGTGGTACTAAAATGGGGAATGAAGGACGTGCCGAAAATCCGTTATCTCGTGAAGGAGCCGAAGAGGCTAAGGCTCAGACGTAATGTCCCTGTCCATCTCCGCAGCCTCGCCGGGAGGACCGCCTGGGTCGAACAAGTTAGCCATGGTTCGATCGCGAAACTGAAGGAACAGGCGAACGTCTTCGCATGTGCGACGGATGCAGAAATCCGACGACTTACCGCTGTCTCGGCGAAGCCGCAGTCAAGCTCCAAGACCCCTATTGGGGAGTGTCAGCGACTACGCCTCTCCGAGGCTGCGGCCGACCAGATCGCGCACGCCTACTTTCTTGGTGCTGAACGATTAAGGACGAAAAGCGGCGCCTACGTACCCCGTGATGACAACGTCCACACTTTCAGAGAGCAACTCCAAAATGCCGGGCTGGATCACCGCGACGCTTCGCGTGCGCTGAGACAGAGAGAAGGTGAGTATGAGGAAGAGGAGGGAAGCCGCACGTTTAGCCGCGCGTGGTCGCTACTAGTGGATCAAGGGTTGGTCGTACAGGGGCCGGGCCGCCGCCAGTCCCCATCCGAGGACATTCTCACAGATGAGCGGTTCCAATATCTGTGCCGGATGCTCGAACGGGCCGATGCCGAATTGGCACGCCGTCGACTGAGCGCATTGGAGGAAGGGACGCACCCGATCCTCCAGGACGAATTCTTCCGCCCTTCGATCCAACCGGGAGCGTCGCTCTCCGTGGCTTCCAGTCAAGTCCATTCGATTGGAGATCTGATCGCAAGCTTTGAAGCGCGCAAGCGCAATCAGGTCGGGATATCCAGGATGACTCAGTTCAAGATCCCACTGCGCGCTTTGAAGGAGGAGATCGGCGCTGAGCATCTCGTCGGTTCAGTCTCGCGCGACCAGTGTCAGCAACTGGCGGATCTCTTCGTGAAGCTCCCTCCATACGTGAGTCAGCACTATGCCGGTATGTCTCTTCAAAAAGCTGCCGAAGCTTATCGGCGCAAAAACGGCAAGCATGCCGATCGCCCCGAAGAGGCTAAAAAAGCACTCACTGTGCTCCAGTCAATATTTGACCACGCAGTTCACTTGGAGTGGATCGATAAGAACCCTGTCGGCCGGGTCGAGATCACACGAGAAGCGAGGCAACGCACGAAATACCACGAGCAGGATGCAGGCTACGACGCCTTCGAGATCGAAGAGCTTCAGCACCTGTTTCAGGCGCCTCTCTACACAGGCTGCAAAAACGATGAGGCCGGGGTCAACACGCCTGGAACGGCAGTGGTGAAGCGACATCGATACTGGGCGCCGCTCATCGCCCTCTGGACCGGAATGCGGATGAACGAGATCCTACAACTCGAGCGAGGCGACCTCAGAGAGGCAGACGGCATCCGGTATCTAGCGGTCACTGATGAGGAGGAAATTGCGTACGATCATCTCGCTTTCGAGAAGCGCGTAAAGAACCGGAATGCCATCAGAGACATACCCATCCATCCGGAACTGCACCGGCTTGGGTTAGTCGACTGGATTGAGAGCAGGCCCGCAGGGTGGCTGTTTCCGGAAGCCTTTCAAGGGAAGGCGGACAAGCTGTCGACGCAGTTTTCAAAGCGCTTTGCCACATTCTTAAAATCGCGGCGGCTATGGGTGCCTAGGAGGAAGGTTTTCCATAGCTTCCGGAATAATTTCAATGACGCACTTCGCGCGGGAGGAGTCTCCGAAGAATTCCGATCGACAATCAACGGTTGGGCCCAAGAGCAAAAAATGGATGCCCGATACGGACGGGGGCACAAAGTCGATCGGCTATTCCCGGAAATTCGCAAAGCCGAGTACAGGGGGTTGGATCTGAGCCATCTCCATACAAAGTCGTTCTCCTAATAAACCCGGGTTCAACAGCTTCTTCCGTAGCCAAACGCCGTATTGTGGGAAGCCTAAAGGTCACTGGCCCGTATCCGGTAGCCTGCGGTTAGGACGCGAGCAGGCGCTGACGCCGCAGCTATGTCGATGGCTGTGCTTGGTTGGTGCATTCCCAAAAAGCTGACACTGCATTCGCGAGAGCTGGCGGATGGGGTGGGAGGATCCCCGCACGAAGCTCCGACCGCTATTTTATAAGGCTTCTGACGCCTAACGCACACCCGCTTTGTAGCAGCAGACTGTAGCAGCTTCAATCTTGCAAGCCGAATATCGCAATTTCAGTGAACCCGGGTTTTCACTGGGTTGTCGATGCGCGACTGGCCTAGCCGCACCGAACGGCGACACGGCTCAAGACCGCGCCGACCGCCGTAGCAACATTGTCGACGGTTTCGCCAAGTTCAATCCGGTGGTCGGGCCGGCCGTAAAACGGGTGTACGATAACTTCGGCAACGAGACGATCACGCCGGAAAAGAAAGGCCGCGCTGGAAAAGATGCGGCCGGCGGAGCAATACGACCCCGGCTCGTCGCTATCGTACCGTGAATGGCTACAACAGAAACGGGCGCGCGACCTTAAACGGCTAGGGGCCGCTCGACTACGACGATACGCGGGCGCTGCTGGCCATGCTGGCCATGCTGGCGGACGATTGGCAGTCGGTGCAGGATGCGCGGGCGGCACGGCAAGCCGCCGCCTAGCCACATCCGGCCGTCGGTCCACCACCCGGCAGCCCGGAGAGCGTGGCTTTCCGCAACTCGCGCCCTGTCGTCCTAACCAGGCTACGGGGCGTTTCTGTATGGTGATGCGGCTAGCGGCGCGCCTTGTGGCGCAGCGCGCCCTTGCAGAACCATTCCCTGACTGGCATTGGGTCAGCATCGGTCGCCCCTGGTGGGCAGCCGCAGCGCCGCCGATCAGCCACCGGTGCAGCGCCGGGCGCCGGGTACTCCAGCCGGTTCCTGCTAGCGCCCTGTCATTCGGGAGGTGGCGGGGCGCTTTCTTCTCTTGCTATGATCTCTTCGCGGACCCGGCAGTGCGCTTGTGCGACTTCGTCTTGCTCCTGACGCAACAGCGCCTCCCACTCCGTGCGGCCCACGGATGTGGATAACCCCGCCCGGAAGGTCTCCATCCAGCGGCACCATGCACCGCAGTCGGCGGAAAGCATATTTAGCAGGGTGCTGAAAAAGTGTCCCGGGTCGTGTCCCCACAGGTGGTGTAGCTCGGCGATAGCGTCGCCAATCTCGTCCGCGCCTTTCATCGCGCTGTAGGACGAGATTGGCGGCGCGGTGGTCACCAGCGGTTTCCGGTTAGGCTTGGGTTACGAGACCTAACCGCAACCGGAGATCCCCTGATGACCAATGACATGATGGGCCTGCGCAGCCTTCTGGAGAAGACCCCTGATGCCGATCTGCTGCGCGAGATGATCGGCTTTGCCGCCGAGCGGCTGATGGAACTGGAGGTCGGTGCCGCGACCGGCGCCGGCTATGGCGAGAAGAGTGCCGAGCGCCTCGCCCAGCGCAATGGCTACCGCGACAGGGACTGGCAGACGAGAGCCGGNCCGCCGAGCGGCTGATGGAACTGGAGGTCGGTGCCGCGACCGGCGCCGGCTATGGCGAGAAGAGTGCCGAGCGCCTCGCCCAGCGCAATGGCTACCGCGACAGGGACTGGCAGACGCGAGCCGGCACAGTTGAACTGCGCATCCCGAAGCTGCGCAAGGGCAGCTACTTTCCCGGCTTTCTGGAGCCGCGGCGCATGGCCGAGAAGGCTCTGACGGCCGTCATCCAGGACGCATACGTGCAGGGCATCTCCACCCGCTCGGTCGATGAGCTGGTCAAGGCGATGGGCATGACCGGCATCTCCAAGAGCCAAGTGTCGAGGCTGTGTGAAGAGATCGACGAGAGCGGCCGCCGTGTCGTCTCCGCCTTCATCGCCACCGCCTTTGCCCAAGAGACGCCAGAGGCCGCCAGCCTGCAATGGCGTTCCGTCGCCGACCAGATCCGGCCAAAGGTGCCCAAACTCGCCGCCATCCTCGACGAGGCCGAGCCCGACGTGCTGGCCTACATGACCTTCCTTGAGTCGGTCATTGTGCTCGACCCTTTTTCAGGGTGGAGAATGACTGGTCGATCTGTTCGTAGGAATGGATGGGATGCATTTCGTTTTGAAACACGGAGACCCGATTGATCTCTCGCCTTTCATTCGAGAGGTGCGCGAACGCCCCGTCAGTGTCGAGCAAGCTCCGACGGCAGATCGAGGAGGTGTTCGGGAACGAGGCCGCCGCCCTTGCGGATCGTCAGCAGCTGGCGCGCCAGGCCCACCAGCTTGTCACGCACGCTGCTCTGCTCGGCTTTTCCGAGCTGTCTCAACTGTGCATCGAACTGGAGGAGGCCTGCACGAGCGGACAGGATGTGGCCGCTCCGTTTCAGCAAGCCAAAGCGGCGGGGCAGATTGCTGACCGTAGCGCAAGCGGTACGCATCCGGTAAAGACCGCGGTGCTGGCGGATCTTGCACGAAGCCCGCGCCAGCGAAGGCTCTAGATTAGGACACCGCCTCAACGCTGCCGCCAAACCGATATCCGTGCCCTCGCACCGACAGGATCAGCTTCGGCCTCTTGGGGTCGGCCTCCATTTTGGCGCGCAGTTGCGAGATGAAGACATCGATCATCCGCGCCGACGGCGGATCGTCTCCACTGGAGACTGCATCGAGCAATTGATCACGAGATAGAGCCCAAGCGGGTCGCTTCACAAGCGCCGACAGAACATTGAACTCCCCGGGCGTTAGGGCGACCTCGCCTTTGTCGGCGCATCGAAGGCTGCGTGCGCGCAAGTCGAGTGTCCAGCCGTCGAAGTGCAGCAAAGGGGCCGACGGTGCTGGTGCCGTCGACGTACTTCGAGCCCCGCGGGCGAGCACTGCATTCGCCCGCAGAATAAGCTCACGTGGATCGAACGGCTTTCGGAGAAACTCGTCGACGCCCAGCTCCAGGGCGGCCAGGAGAACGTCCTGATCGAGATTGCCTGTCAGCACCATGATTGGCGTCGTGGATCGGGCGCGCAGTTGGCGTGCGAGCACCAAGCCTTCCTCATCCGGCAGCCCAAGGTCGAGAAGGACGAGGTCTGGGTCTCGTGCTTCGAGTTGCGCTCGCATCTCTTTGGCAGAGCCCACACACACTACTCGGTGCCCCTCCTGCTCAAGGCAGAAGGCCAGAAGGCCCCGCAGGGTCTCATCGTCATCGACTACAAGGATGTGGCGTTTCATTCGTCGCGCACCAAAACCTGCCAGCTAACAATCCCTAACATATTCCTAACAGCTCGCTTCGGCAATCCCGACAGGGGCATGGGAAATTCCCTCCATCGGACCTGAGGCCACTGGCTGCCCGGTTCTAACTTTGGAGATTGACATGATTTCGAAGCTCCCTTTCCACAGGGCGCTGCTATGCGCCGCTGCGTCTTTTCCAGCTCTGATGACGGCCGGGTTTGTGTTGTCTCCAGCCAATGCTCAATCGATCCGTCCTGTCTTGGCGGCTGGGCAATGCCAGCCGTTGACGCAAGGTAACTACCAGGCTTGCTGCGTGGCCCAGAACAGGTTTCAAATCCTGTCTCCTGAGCAGCTCGCTGCCTGTCCGCCGATCACGACGTCGTCGGTCTCGCGCGCTCTTAGGAGCACGGGTGGCTCGAACGACGTTACGAATTCTCGCGGCGACAGCGGTAGTTCCGGCTTCGCCGCGCCAAGCAACGGAACGGTCGCGGAAGGGCCGCTTTCACAGCCCTCGGGCGACCACGGCGGCGGCGACCCCGGCGGCGGTGATCCCGGTGGGGGCGACCACGGCGGCGGCGACCCCGGCGGCGGTGATCCCGGCGGCGGCGACCCCGGCGGCGGTGATCCCGGTGGGGGCGACCACGGCGGCGGCGACCCCGGCGGCGGTGATCCCGGCGGCGGCGACCCCGGTGGCGGCGACCACGGTGGCGGCGATCACGGTGGCGGCGACCACGGCGACGGGAACGGCGGCGGGAACGGCGGGAACGGCGGCGGAGGCCATTCTAATGCCGGCGGCGGCAACGGTCCTGAAGGCGGCGGGTCGAGTGAGGCTTCGGACAATGATCCGGGCAACTCCGGCGACAATAACGCGGCAGGCGATCCCGGCGGGAACGGCGGCGGGAGCCATTCTAATGCCGGCGGCGGCAACGGAGGCGGCAAGAAATAATTGGTCCGTGTTTCCAAATGGGAGATGGATGGGAGCCGGCCTTCAACCGGCTCCCTCTTTCTTGGAAGATCGCGAATCAGATCGGCAATGCTCCTGACACGATCTCCGATGGACTCTAAGGTGCTGATGTGAAGGCAGTCTTTCGATTGAACACAACTGCCACAAATCCGAAGGCGAGACCTTGTCCTACTGGCTGAAGCAGCTTGAGCCGGAGCCAAGTGACTTCCCGAGCGAGGAGGCCCAGCTACGAGCTGTGATGACGGATGAGCTTTGGGCCTTGCAGTGGCAAGACGCTGCTGGCCCGCAATTTCTCCTGGCACCGACCTTGAGCGAGCTGATGCAATTTCCTCAGGGGCGCTTTCGGTATCATTATAAGGGCACATCAGCCGGGTTACAGGGAGCATCCACATGGATGATCGAGCAGGTAGCCGAGCTGCGCCGGTGAGATCGTCACCGTTCCGTCGGCCGGTGACGGCCAGATAAAGCGCCCCCGTTCGAGCCGCTTCGTGAACAGATAGGCGCCCTGTCCGTCGTGCCAGATCACCTTGATCAGATCGCCACGACGGCCCCGAAAGACCACGACATGGCCGTCGTTTGGATCTCGCTTCAGCGTCTCCTGGACCAACAGCGACAATCCGGGAAAGCCCTTGCGCATGTCGGTATGGCCAGTCGCCAGCCATACCCGAACGCCGCTCGGAACCGGGATCATCGACGACGGTCCACGACATCGAGAATGCGGCCGAGCGCCTCAACATCGATACCTGCGTCAACACGGATCGTGCGACCGCCGGAAAGCTCGATCTCGATCCGGTCCGACGCACGGCGCCGTCCCGTCTTCGCCCGTGCCGGAAAGTCGTGAGACGGTGCGGACGTCGGCGTCGGAATGGCAACTGTCACCGGAACCAAAGCAGGCGGTTGAGGCCTCCGCGTCTCATATGAGAGAGCCGAGTCCGCTCTCCTGAACCAAAGAGCTCCCACCCTCAATCTTGAACCAGCCCCCGTGCCTGCAGCTCCGCACGTGTAGCCGTGACGGCCTGTCTCAGCTCAGCTGCGAGATGCTCGGCCGAGTGGCCTTGGCGCGCCTTGGTCTCGATCTCGCCAGACAAATGGCTGATCCTCGCCAGGCCAAGGGTGCCAGACGTCCCTCTCAGGCTGTGCGCCCCTCTGATCAGCTCTTCCGATCCAACTTCAAGGCCTCGTATCTGCTCGCAATAGCGCTCGGCATCCTCGATGCTCCGTCTGAGGAAGACCGCAGCCTGATCGCTTGAAGTCTGCCTTCTGACCCGCTCGACAACATCGCGGTCCACCAGCGGTAATGCCTCGTCTTCCTCCCTCACCACCCTCTCTCCTGCAGACTCGATCCCAGCCGCCTGTCCGTTGCCGCCGTAGCGGCTGATGGCGGCCTGCAACTGCTCCCAGTCGATAGGCTTCATCTGGTAATCATTCATGCCGGCCGAGAGATACTTGTTACGCTCGCTCGCCATCACGTTTGCGGTCAGCGCCACGATAGGCACCTGCCCGGCGGGGCCTGAAAGTTCGCGGATGCGGCGGGTGGCCTCGACACCATCCATGACCGGCATCTGCACATCCATCAGGACAAGGTCGAAAGGTTCCTTTTGCACCAGGTTCAGGGCCTCGGCGCCATTGTCGGCAAATATCAGCTCGTGCCCCTTCTTGGAGAGCATGTCGCGCAGGATGTCCCAGGGGAATCGCATTTGGAAATTTTTGTAGTCTGATTGTTCACTTGCGTTTGCGGTTGCGATGGATTCTTCGCTTGGCCGGCGGATTTTCGCCGTTGGGAGGATGCCGTGG
>NZ_JAZHLI010000077.1:0-16066 GCF_036549475.1 Aurantimonas sp. A2-1-M11
CGTCGCATCACGCCGACCGCATCATGTGACGATCATCGCATCGATCACGAACAGAAGCATGCCCCTCGCGAAACAAGCCCCTTGACCTCAAGGCCCAATGACAGAAGGCGTCCAGATGCCGGCCGGCGGCGTCGAGATAGTCCGTCAGGCAGACCTCCGAATCCTATCCCCCCAGTTCTTGATCCCGTATCCATTCTCGACGGCGCCGTTCCGCAATGCCTCCGCCAGCCAGGCGAGGGCGGTCGCCGGGAGCACTGATAATGAATCTCGTCAGAGCGAAATCCGCCAGTTTCCGGAGGCGTCCTCCTTATGAGCGAGAGCGAGAGGATGGTATGCGGGGACAGCCGGGGTTCTGGGACGTCGACGAGCGGTATTTTCGTCTGAGCGAGGCGGTATATCTAGAAGAAGTCCTACTCCTCTGAGCCGAAGGCTTCCAGATCGTGTCTATGCCCCGTCGGGGAAAGAGAGCCCGCGGGAGGCCATCCATGCTTCGATCCAGCGAGTGAAGGGGGCAACAGTCGGACCGAAATGGAAGCCGACGCAGTTAGCTTCGCTACTGCTGGAGATCGAGAGAAGCTCGACATTATCTCCGACATACACCAGTGCGGGGCCGCCAGAGTCACCATTGCAGGCGTAATGGTTATTCTTAGGGAAGCTAAATAGACCCTTTAAAACGCGCTTCGTATGGACAGTTTCAGTATAGATTCCCTCCATGACATATTCTGCAAGTCTTAAGCGAGGATTATTCAAGGTTTGATGTCTAGTCTCGAAGTGATCGACGCCAAAGCCCGCAACCCAAAGAGACTGCTTGTGGCTCAGTGACCGATGGTCATCGAA
Source organism: Aurantimonas sp. A2-1-M11 (assembly GCF_036549475.1). Taxonomy (NCBI): domain Bacteria; kingdom Pseudomonadati; phylum Pseudomonadota; class Alphaproteobacteria; order Hyphomicrobiales; family Aurantimonadaceae; genus Aurantimonas; species Aurantimonas sp. A2-1-M11. The sequence goes on from NZ_JAZHLI010000077.1 coordinate 838, forward strand.
TATCTTTACGGGTCGAAAAGGTTCGCGAACGGACTCTTTAAGGAAGATCAAAGCAATGTCGTTAGCCCCCGAGCGATGCATGATGTTCATGTTCTCGTGGGGTCGGCGGAAGAATTGGGTGCTGTTGGCACGCCCATCTTTTACCTTCTTATAGTATCCCCATTTAGGCTCTAGCGTCACTCTTATTTTGCCATCACCATCCTTCGCGACGGGAGTGTCGACAGTTTTCACATCATCAGGGCCTTGATGAATCGCCACTTTAGTCTCTTCATTATAACTAAAGTATTCTGGATGCATAATCATGTCGTTAGATATTGTTTGGAAGTAGTCAGGATCATTTTCGCTATAGCCAAAGCTGATCCGGACCGAATTGTACCTGTAAATTTCGCTCGTTCTGATCGTCACTTTTTCATGCTCAAGGCAATGGGCAGCGGTAGCAATCACGTTCGGATGAATCAGGACACCCGTGCAAGCTTTGAGGTCATAGCTGCCGTAGGGCTTCTCTAAGTCGTCTGAGTGAGCGAAGACTAGGTGAGCGGCGAAACGGCGCGTCTGGCTTCTGGCCGTCGCTGGTTGGCCATCGATGACGACGTTCTGCCTTAGCGATTTCATCATAAAATAGGGCGACAGAACGGGTTGGGCCACGTCCAACTGACCCCAGGCTAGGGAGGAGCTGAGAAGAGTGATGATGGCGCTCATTGTTGCTGTCATGCTTGAAATCTTTCCTGGTCGCAATCTAGCGTTATTGCATTGAATTGGTCTTTTCCAGTGGATCGGAAAAAGTCAGTGCTCACGCATGACGACCACCGACTGCGGGTCGATATTCTTGTCTTCCAGCAATCGGGCGAAGGATGCGAACTCGGCCAATGCCAACGTGTCGGCGACGGCCGGCTCGGTCTCCAACGATGGCAAACCTGACGTGAAAGCTTTCGCGTTGAGGATGTTCTGCTCATAGCGGGATTGCGCTTCCTCGACGAACTGCGGAACGAGCCCGCCATCCTCAGCCCTTTTCGTCCTGTCGACGGCCGCAAAGCTGACCGCCATTGTCACGGGGCGCGGTTCGAGTACGTCGTCGACGACATCGAATCCGGGATGCTCGAAGCGAAAGAAGACGAGACCGGGTTGCGGACCCGAGACGGGTGCGCTTGTGTCCATGGCCGCGAGAGGCTTGAGGAGCCGCTTGGTTAAATCCTCGCGGCCGAGAGCGGCAGTGCCGCCGATCTGATCGAACGCGAGGAGGGTGCGGGTGGCTTTGGCGGACGCGGGAAGGTCACCGTAGACGATGTAGTCAGTCGAGGCGATGGAAACGCCCACCCGAACGTCCCTCGAGACGGCTTCCAGTATCTGCATCGCGTCGGCAAACGGCAGGGGCGAGCGATATACGGTTTCGGAGGGCAGCAGCATGAACTCGCCCCGTCCTTCGTGAAACAGCACCTTCTCGATGGCGATGTCCGGAAGGTCCGTCGTCTCGAGTACCACGCCGCCGGGAACCGAGCCGTAGGTATCGTATATCTCCTCGACCTCTTCGCGTTGCGCCTCCTCGTATCTTGCCTCGTAGGGTGTCCGACGCGGCTCAGCCTGCGGTGTCTGTGCCGGGGCTGTGCCGGGCTCAACGAAAACGAGGGTGTCGCCGTTGCGAGTCCAGCGGCCGTACTCCTCACGTGCCGGAACATCGCCGACGGAAGGGGGCGTGAGATCTTCGTATCGCGGTCGGGTCGGTGGCGTTTCCCTCCGCATGTCGGTCGCCATCCGGTCCAGTCTGGCATCGGGGTCATAGCCGTCGCCGATGATGTAGCCTTCCTCACCGACCAGGGCGTCGATTTCTTCGTCTTCCGTCACTCCCGGTATCCGATAGGGGTCGACTGGCGCACCGGCATCGTCCGATCTCGCACGGATGCCCTCGTATGCGAGCGCCATCTCGGTCGGGGTTACGCCGCTGCCGGTGCGGGCTCGGTCGCGGGCCCCGTTCATGACCGAGCCATAGGACACGGGAGGTGAACGGCGGCTTAGTTCGATCTCGCGCTCCAGGGTGGTCCGGATCCTGCCGTCATCAACTGGAGCCCGCGGAGCATCGGCGGGCAATCCGGGAAGCCCGAAAGTCTCGTCCCCGCTCTGGCTCCAGCGACGCAAAGCCTCCGCTTTCTCCGCCGTGTCCTCGCCGAAGATGAAGCCGATAACGCCACTGGGAGCTGATTGCGCATGCGCGCTGAGAGGGGCCGCCATCATGGCAACGACCGCGGAAATCATGATGCGGCGAATCATCGAGATGCCTCCTTCAACTGTTCGTCGTCCGGTAATTCCGGAAGGTTCATGCATGCCCTGGCCGTCCGGTCGAAAGTGGCTGGCGGAATCTGTGGGGCGGGTTCGATACGGGCCGCCGACTTCAGGGAGGTGTCGAACAGCCTCTCGGCGGCTTCCGCCGTTCCCTCCACCGATGCGGCGTTCGCTTGGCCCGCTAGCATAAGGACCCTGATGTCACCCGCGGCTTGACTGTCCCCCGCCACCCCTGCCGCGATCGCCAGACCAAGGGCCTGGCCGCATCTGGCGGAACCGACGAGCGAGGAAAGGCTGGCGGCAACGTCGCGACGATGGAACAGGGCGGGCGCGGTGGACGGGATTGACCAAATCTCGGCGATCCTCTTGGACAGGTAGGCGCCGTCTTCCCAGTTGTCGTCCCGCCCCTCGGCGGTGATCTCCGCCATGTAGCGCATCAACGCCACGTCCGCCGGTCGATCGACGCCCTGGGCATCGAGAGGCGAACCTTCCAGAGGAGCGAGCAAAAAACCGGCCTTTGCCAGATCCCCTTTCTGCCACGCATCCAAAGCCTTCGCCTTCGCGAGCACTGCACGGGCCGACATCTTGCTGGCCCCGGTCAGTGCCTCGGCATGGGTCCGGCCGAAGGCTATGGCTAGTTCGGCTGGATTACCCGCCCACCGCCGTTCCGCCTCAGTGCCATCCTGCGCGATCATGATCCGCCTCATGTCGAAGCCCCACACCCCGGGGTACTGATCGATGATCGCCATGGCGGCTTCACGGTCGCGAGGCATGGAAGGCTTTCCTGTCCAAAGGAAGCCCAGCTGCGCCCAGTCGGCCTGCTGGGGATCGTCTTTCTTCCAGAGCGCGACTATTTCGTCGACGCGGGCTTCCATTCCCAAAACATTAACTACAGAGACAAGAGCCTCCCAGTAGTCGGCTCCGGCCTCCTCGGAGAGGTATACGTCGGCAGCAGCCGATGGATCGGCCAGCGTACCCACGCCCTCCCTGATGAAGCTGGCGTACAGATCCCGAAACGTGCCGTGTTGTGGTTCAGCCAAGTGAACATTCTGGATCACTTTGAAAGCCCGCTCCGGATCAGGAGCGAGACTGGGACCGCCACCGCGCAGTATCTCGGCGGCGAGTACAACGCTGTCCTTCCACCAGTCCTCAGGCGTGATTATCGGTTCGAGCTCCGCCATTGCCTCGGCACTGTCCGCTTCCACTCCGAGACCGTTGTGAATGAGGTAAGCCCGAACATGGCGGGCGCGCTTGTCGGAGCCAGCCTGCATCGCGGCCTCCATGGCTGCCCTACCATCGACCGCGCCACCTTGCCCGAATGCCAGCAGATGTGCTTGCCAGCCGCGCAACCACTCACTCGGTTCTTCGATGTCAGCCAGCAACAGCCTGAGGCCGCTCAAATCCGCGAAGCGGTTGTTTTCGGTGATGTACGTGGCGGCCATGTGGGCGTGGTATCGGCTTCCCCCCGCAGTCCGCGCCAGCACGTAGTCAAGAGCGGGCTTTGCCTGCAAGTTTGCCACTTGCTCCACGTCCGCAGCGCATTCGTCGAGTGCTGCGAGCGCTTTCATCGAACCTCGCAACGAGATCGATCGCACCTCACCGCCTGCCGAAAGTTCTATCTCTGCTCCTCTGGAGAGGCGATCCACCGTTTCCCGTTCACGGCCTTGGCTGATCGTGAAGTAGCCGCTGTCCCAGTGGTGTCGGAAGGAACTGGTCGGAATGATCTCGCCGTCCGCTTTGAGAACGACTTGACCAGCGGAGTTAGCGAAAATCTGGTCCACATCGGGGTAACTGAAGTAGATTGACCGACCAGACGCGTTGACTGAGAATGCCAGATATGAATTCTCGTTACTTGTGTCGACGTAGCAAGCCGCTTTTTTGCCGTCGGCTATCAACCCCCCGCGCGTCCAATTGCCAACTTTGGTGTTGTCCAGGGAGCCATACTCAATGGCTTGGGACGAGGTGCAGCCAACCAAGACCAAAACGACAGCGATCCGTAACGCCGACATCCTTTGCGTGGCTTTTGCGACAATTTTCTGGACGTGACCATCAATGGAAGAGACAATCAACCCAATGCGATCTCGGAATTGACGGGTATCGCTTGTAAAATCAACGGACACCTCTTGTTCGGAGCACGTAGATTCGATACTCCCCTGCGGAGCCTTATTGTTAAGCTTATCCTTCATTGCCAAAATGCCTTTAAATCTAATGAATCGGCCATAAAATCTGGCGCCAAGTCAAGAATGTTATTGAATTCCACATCTGAAGAAGGCGCAAGCCTCACCAGACTATAATCTCGGTCTCCGATTACCATATACCCAATATTGGGTATGTCAGGCATATGCTCGGCGCGTCGCTCGGTCGCTCTGCAGCCGTTGGAGGATCGCGAGATAATCCACCATAGCCAGGCCCCCTCGGCGTTGTAGCGCAACACCCAGTCGCGCAGCGTCTGCCGGTCCATGCCCGCTGCCTCGGCCGCTTGCGTCCGGTTCATCCCCGACCGCGCGCCCGCCATAGGTCAGGGGAATCGCATTTGGAAATTTTTGTACATGGTCAGCGCCTGGGGCTGCGAGCAGCGTCTGGTGCTGGCGCAGATCGCCACCGACGCGGCACGGCCACAGTCTCGACCGATATCGACTGGCTGCAGGCCGACCATCGCTGGCCCGGCCTTGCCGCCGTCGGCAAGGTCGTCCGGGTGCGCCAGTGCGGGCCGAAGACGACGACCGAAACGGCCTACTATCTTCTCTCGACGGCGCTCTCCGCCGAACGCTTCAACCAAGTCGCCCGTGAGCATTGGAGCGTCGAGAACCGTCTGCACTGGCGGCTCGACGTCGTCATGAACGAGGACCAGGATCGAACCCGCCTCGGCAACGGCCCCCAAAACCTCGCCGTGCTGCGCCACATGGCGCTCAACGTCATGCAGAAGGACGGCTCAAAGGTATCCTTGAAGGGGAAATTCCAGAGGGCAGGCTGGGACAACGCATTCCTCTCTCGCCTGCTCAGCCTGTTCTGAAATGCGATTGCCCTGCGCCATAGGCGCACGCTCTTGCGGTCCCCGGGCCCGATCAACCCAGCAATGTAGACCGGGCACATCTCGCGCCGCGGCGGCCGATGGCAGTTTCGCGCATTAGCAGTCTCGGGCGCCGGGAGATGCCTTCAATGTAGGTGACTGGATCGCAAGCCAGCGCTGGGGAGTCTCTCTCGACCGGAGACTTCCCGTAAAAGGAAGTGCGGCTGGCAGGATCCACCGCCGGCGAAATCCCAACATCGAAGCGATTATAAATTCGCCAAGGGTGCTCAAGCCGCATGATCGTACCCCGCGCCGAGTCTGGACAACGCACAAGCTATGTGCGGAGATCACAGCAGGAAGGTCGGAGCCCGTTCGAGAACCAGTCTCGTCTGGCAGGTGCTGCCGGTCGTGCTAGGGAGGAAATCGGTCATGCGCATCGTCGCCACCGCAACGACTTGTATAAGCCTTGTTCTTGCGGCGTCGCCAATTGCTAGTGCCGAGTCCGTCGGCTCTTTGCAGACCTACACCGGATCAGTCGCAAGGAGCATATGCGGGAAACCGCCCGGCAGCTCCGACGGCAGCGTGGACGAGCATATTGTCGCCGAGTCTCAGCCGGCGGCTGCCGGCCTGAACCGAATAAGGAACGAGATCGAGCATGAACTGAAGATATCAGCCGAGCTTGGCCTTGAGCCAGTGCAAGAGGTCCTTGGATTCTGGCGCTGCCTCGCCGAAAATTACTACTCCATTCGGGCCGAACTACGTGGCGAGGCGCCGGAAGGAGCGGACACGGCTGCCTCGCTTGAGAAGGGAACTGTCCCTGCGACGAGCGAAGCGGTGATCGAGCGCCGTCTCGATAAATCCGGCATCCGCGCCATCCAGTCGGAACTTAACGCCCGTGGCTACGACGCCGGCGCGCCCGATGGCCTCGACGGGCGTCAGACACGCTCAGCCATCGCCGCCTTCCAGCGTGACAATGGTCTGGATGTCACCGGCAGCCCCAGTCTCGATCTGCTCGATGCCCTTACCGGTGCTGGCACGGCATCCGCGGGCAGTTCCCGGCCCCCGCAGGCGCCGCGTTCCGACGATCCCGTCACCGTCTCGGATATGACCGGATCGTGCGAGGCGGACATGGCAAGTCTCACCAACGACATGAATCGCATTTCCGCCCAGGCGGCTGGCGGAGGAGTCGCCATCTGCAACGCCCACCGCGCCAACTACGAGGTGCTGACCCGGGGAGCGGACATCGTCCGGCGATGCCAGCCAGGCAACGAGGCGCAGGCAGTGGAATTCGAGCGTGCCGCCAACGATTCGCGAGCCGCACTCAATACGGCCTGCTGAGGCCTTGCCCACGCAAGTGAGGACACCTCGCCGGCGGATTATCCCGCAGAGTCGGCGGGGCGGGAACGTCGACCTCGGCGTCCGCACGGCGGTTCGAAATCAGGCGCTTCATGAGAGGCATTTTTTGCCGATATTCGTCATCGTCCTTCGGCAGGGCCGGGCCCGTCATCCAGATCCCGGATCATCCTCGAAAGGACAGACTTACTGGCTCTCCCTCCTGGGCTCGAACCAAGGCCGCGGGGGCCAAAACCCGTGTTCTACCGCTAAACTAAAGGAGACCGTTGACGGAATGGCTTCCCCGGAAGGATCCAAACCCTCGCACTGCCCGTGATGCCGGCGCAGGAGCGCAGCACGACGGTGTAGACGATCGCGCGGCGCCGAAAGCCGAGAGTGCGCCGCTCCTCGTCAGTGGCGGGCCGCAGTGCAACATACTCCCCGTCGAGGAGCTCAGGGTCGGAGATCGGCGTCAGGGACGCCATGACGATGACCTTCATGGTCAGGCTCCGCTCCTGCAATGGGATCCGCTGCCGAGCGGGGCTATTGCGATGTGGTTGCCAAGGATCCCGTGCATGACCGCGTCATGGGATTGGCCGTCGGGTGACGCCCGCGGTCCATTCGATCAAGGACTGGTAGCCGCAGGACATCTCCGAGGTGCCGGCCTGGATCTTCCGGATCGCTTCGGCGTCCTGAACGCGCATAGTACCGGTGACGAACTCGCCATCCCTGCCGATCTCCTCGCCGACGGTGCCGATGGCGTCGCGGCGCCATGTCGAAGATGAAACGGCGTCGACGGGGCGCCCGATCGTGACCGGAGCGTTGGCGAGGGGCCGGAAGGCTTCGTGCCGACACTTCGGCGGGTGGCCAATAAATCCGCACGATCGCGAGGTTCGGCCGGCCAACTTCGTCGTGTGATATTCATAGACGCCCGACCGTGCGAGCCGAACGGTCGCCACTAGATAACCGGGGGCCGAGATCCGGCTCCCTTTCCCTTTAACGGTCGCGGCGTCCAAGAGGAGCATAGTCAGCCCCTCCAGGCATTCGGCATGCCATGCTTCATCGCTTGGTAGGCTGCTTCCGTACGGGCCGCGTCGTCGCTGAACCCTCGAGCCTTCGCGTCGACGAAGGCCTGGTCGCGGACACGATTGTTCTCAGCCGAGATGCTATCGGCGACGGCAGCCCTCGAACCGGGTCATCGGCCTTCCTCGCTGTTCGTAGTCCTAAGACTACTTCGCGAGGATCGTCTGTCGAATGTGGTGCGAAAGTATCGAATGGCAGCGGTCGAATCCAAGGCGGCGCTGGACGACCCCTGTAGCTGAATGGCCCGACAAGCTGAGATGGCTGCCCGCGTCCTCTCCTTGCGACGCTTCCGTCGCCAAGCACCCCATGCCGCGATCGGCCTACCTAGTTTTGGGCATGCCCTCTCAGGATAACCGTGATGAGATCGTGAGGGCCGCGGTCGGCAAGACGTGCCGAACGTCCTGTCACTTTGTCTCCTGGGCAGCCTGATGATCGGAGCGGGAAACATGCGGGTGCTCGTTTTCGTTTTGGGCCTGGCAACGGCGTTGACGACTGTTTCTCAGTCGGGAGCGGCTCCGAGAAACGCATACTCCCCGGAACTCAAGAGAGCTATTCGGGTCGTGGTGGAGGCGTGTGGCCACCGGCTCAACGCCCAAGAAATCATATGGGACATGGACAAGTGGGGAGCGGACGTCGTTCGCTCGAAGCGCCGAGAGCTGATCGCCATCAACATCGACAAGTTGACGAGCGGACCCGAGTGGATGAGGCGTGACACTGTCCAGACCCAAAGGTTCATCGCCTACTACCAATGCCTCGAACAGAATTACACGGTCATGAGGGCTCGATACGATGACCCCGCCTATTCTCCTGCGGAAACGCCATTCGAAACGCTGGGCCGCCGAAAGATCCAGACGGTTCAGCGCCTGCTCAACGACCGGGGTTACGACGCCGGGACGCCCGACGGTCTTATGGGACCGAGAACGCGGGGTGCGATCCGGGCTTTCCAGTCCGCAGAGGGAATGGCTCAGACGGGCGACCCCGACGGTGCGCTGTTAGCGGCTCTCCGTGAGGGCGGCGTTCGGAACAGTCTCGCGGCGACGTACATGGAAGACCCGCAGTCGATTGTGGACGAGGGGTCGGCGGATGCTTTGGAAGCGGCGGTGCGGGAGGCGTCTCAATCCGGCGAGGCCGCGGCGGCAGGTGAAGCGCGCAGCCGTCCACCTGGGCAGTCCGCTACCGACGACCGGGGCCGTACGGTCGAGATGTCCGGTCAGTGCGAAGAGGACATGCGCCGTATCGAAGCGGACATCGTACGTATCGCGGCACAGGCGGAAGGCGGTGCGATGGCTATGTGTGAAGTTCACCAAGCCAGATTCGAGGTGCTTAGCAATGCGGCAGCCGCGCTTCGCATGTGCCCATCCTTGAACACCACCGGCACCCTCGGGGCGGAGTTCGAGCGGGCCGCGGCAGCGTCCAAGGCGGCCTTGGACGGACCCTGTGGCTGATAGAATCCGCCGATCCTTTGCCGGACTCGGCACCTGATTGTACACATCGGAGTTGGCCCTACCGAAGGAGGAGATGAAAACACAGGCCCGCATGGACGAAGCTACTGGACTTGTCTCGCAAAACTGGAGAGGTCTTCTGGCTGAAGGAGGAGCATTTCATGGGCAAGCCACATCGCCCGTTAAGAACCGATTGCTCCGATACGGGTCCGACCACTTTGTCCTCGCCTACCCAATTTTGGGGAGGCGAGCGGAGGACCGATCATGTTCCCTCAGGTCGGGTGGGACCGGTGTAAAACAGATGCAGCCCCGTCACTGAACGTGCGGGAGACCATCGAAGCTGGAGCAGGGTTTTGGGACAGATAAGCAGAAGGGTCGTCGCCGTCGGCACCGGTGTCGCCATCATCGCGCTGGAGGCCGCGGGGATAAAACCATCGGCGCTTGCTCAGTCACCGGGCCAGACGCAGCAGGTCTTCTTCGAGCGGGCCTGCACGGATCATGGCGGGCGGATTGTCGGCACGATGAAGGACGAACGGGGAAAGGTGTCGAAGTACGTCTGTCATCTAACTGACCTCCCTAGGCTAAATACTCAGTGCTCGAAGCGATTAGACGATGACGGCAAACCGATGACGTACGATATAGATCGGCGTCAGTGTGTGGAGGATTGCTTTTTAACGGCTGCGTGCGTCGACATGCTCGGCCTGAAGGACGACTGCTTCGAGTTGCAGGCACTGCGGCGGTTCCGGGACACGAGGATGGCGGGGACGCCTGAAGGTGGTGCCGATATTGAGGCATACTACCGCACGACCTCCGCCATCTCTGATCGCATCCGATCCTCGGCAAACCCGAAGGCGGAGCTTCTCCGCTTGTACGCAAAGTTCATCCTGCCGAGCGCGCTCGCCTCGAGCCTGGGACTGGACGGCATGGCGAGGGCGATCTACCCGAGGATGATGGCGGACCTGTCCCAGCGGTATGGTGTTCCGTTGGCCGTCGGGGCCGGTGATTCCTCGGAGGTCAGATCTGGGTGACGCGCGACAGGTACCCGACTATCTCGGAGTAGCGCCTGACCCCGGGCTTGCCCCTCATGTTGCGCAGATGCGTGCGGACGGTCTCCTGCGCGATTCCCGCCGCCGCGGCTACCTCGGGGATCGAGTCACCGCCCATGAGCGCGAGCGCGATCCTAGCCTCAGACGCGGTGAACCCCGACACGGCGCGGATGGTGTCAATGGACGGATCGGATCTCAGGGAACTGTCCTTTACCTTCAAGAGCACCCTGGCGACCCCTCTCTCGTCGGGACAGACGAAGGATCGCATGATCAGGGGCGCGCCCTTCAATCGTCCGATGGCGACGGGCGGGGGAAGAGCGAAGCTTACCCGGTTCAGTGCCAACAGCGACCGCAGGACGAACCTTTGGAGCGCGTCCCTCGATCCAGCGTGGGCGGCCGACAGGACGCCCCGTTCCAGCCTGAGGGCGTCGCGAGCGTCCAGCAGCATCCTGCCGGCGGCGTTGGCGTGGGCGAGGGTTCCGTCCCGGTCGAGCAGGAAGACGCCTTCCTCCAACCCGTCCAATGCGCCCAAGAGACCCTCGCGAAAGACCCCGCCAGCCGGAAGGAGATCGTTGAGGTGATACGCTCGGGCGATATGCGGGGACAGGATGCGGAGCCGGGCCTTTTCCTCCATCCCCGAAGGCGCGACGGGCGGCGGAACGCTGGAACAGGGGATCATGAGCCGGTCGTCTGCCTTGACCGTATGGAAGAGCGAGTTCCAGGCATCGGGGAATTGGCGGTAGTGTTCCTGATGGACGGGACACCGAGCGATCTCGTCGGGTGACAGGAGGTCGTCGGTCGTCGAGACGCCCCGACGGCCGCCGAGAACCCGCCTCACCCGGAGGTCCTTCCCCGCGTACTCGCGGGCGTAATCCATCGTGCATTCGGGTATCTGCGGCCATGAATCCTGGCGGACGGCGCCGTCCCTGCCGAACGACATGAACGTGAAGCTCGTCGAACCGTCAGCTCTCAGCATTTCCGAGACCACGTCTACCCAATCGCCCGATCCGTCGACGGAGCCGTAGACGGAGCCGCAGACGGCGAGATGACGTCGAGCATCCTCTCGCCGTCAAAGCTTCGGGACGGGTCCAATCTCATGCCGATGTTTCGCATTACACTAGGTAACAAGCCACCGTATTCAGTGAGCAAGTCGGTCCAGCCTTACGGAAACATGGCCGCGCTCAAGCAATCCCTGCTGGTGGCACTGCCATCCTGGGAAAGTCAGCGTTCAGTCGACAGTATGCGTCGCGGTTTCAGACGGCGCGGCGGAGGTGCTGTTGGCCACGTCCCGGCCTGGCAGGTTCCTCCTTGCCACCCTCGCAACGAACTCCATCCGGCACGTCCGGTCGCATTCATTAGTCGCGGATGCGATCACGGGATCGGTATCCACGGGGACGATGGGCCCCTGATCCACTCGAACCTCCGAGAGACTGGCCCCGGCCAGCCAAACGACGGAGATCACCGCCACTGTGTTCATCGATACCTCCTGTTGAATACAAGGGACGTTGGCCGTCCTCTCGCTGCTTCAGCTAACGGCGCACGACGACACCTTCGCCGCGTCCGTTTTCAGATGTGCCTTCCATTGCTCGTGAATGTCGGGCCACGAGAGCATGGGTAGATCGTTCCTCCTCGTGCGCCATTCGAAATGGACGATCTCCTCGGGGAGCTCGCATGACCTCCCCGCCCTGATGCAGGTCACGTGCTCGGCCAATGCGTCCACGATCGCCAGCGAGCGCAGGGCGCGGGCGCCGGCGAACGGGCGCTGCGGTCCCTTTTCGAACGCCAGATGGATGTTGCGTCGCGTGGATTCCTCGACATACCCGAACCGACCGCTCTTGAACTGGTCAAGAAACCGCATTTCGAGATCCAGCAATCGCGTCTGGTCCACGTATCCGGTGGGAGCGGGCGTGAGATCGCAAGGAGCGAGCTTGGTCGACGATGCCGGTGCCTGCTCGATCTCTGCGAACAGTGCCGAGACCTCCCCGGCCCCCGCGTCCTTTCCAGATTGCCCGAAGGCAAAGCCGACCACCATACCCGCGGCACACGCCATGGCGACCATGAAGGAGACCCTCGTCATGCTCATCGCCGTCGCTCGTAACGGCAGCGGCGACCGCTGGCTGTTTCGCGCATGTCGTTTCTCCCTTGTCTCGCTCTGCCGACCACCGATCGTTCCGCGGCGGATTGCGCCGCAGGGTCTGCTTCCGCGCCTACATTCCGAGGCACATGGTTGCCCTCATCGCGTCCCGCTCGAGGAAGCCCCGCCATCTCCAGTACATCGTGTCCCAGTGCCCCGGCTGCGGCGACGGGTTCCTGAAATGAGTGATTTGGTCTCCGATCAGGCATCTGTTTCCCCGCGAGAGGCAGACCACGTGGTCCTCCAGCGCCGCGACGATGGACAGCGTTCTCAGCAGGCGGGCCGCGAAGAAGCCGCCTTCCGGTCCAACCGCGAAAGCGGACTGGATCGTCGATCTCTCGGCCTCGCTGAAGTCCCGGATCCGCGCAACCCAGCCGGTCTCGAACCTCGTTCGCAGCTCCGCCAGCTTGTCGGGTTCAAGGTAGACTTGGCCAACTTCCGGGGGATGGCAGTATACCCGAATCCGATGGGCCACTTGATTTGGGGCCAGCCCGGTGAAGGAATCATGTGCCGCGTCCGACGCGTCTGCGGTGTGCGCGAGCGCGGCCGGCGTAATCATCGAGACCCCCGCCGCGACAAGGATTCCCGCCAGGACTCGATCGAGACGACGACGCGCCGTCCGCGGCGCTTTCCCCGCAAGCCCCCCTCCAAAGTCTTTCAACGATTCAGGAAACATGACATCCGTTCTCCGCGGCCAGCCTGCCGGCATTGGGAACGAGAAGCGTGGACACCGCATACCCAAAGTTGGGTAGAGGGCCTGTTTTACCGCCAGGTCAGCGGAGGAATTAACTGAGAAGACACGAATATGTACGGGGACCGAGCGGACGGTAGCGCACGAGCCGCCAGTCCGCGCTCGGATGGTCGTTCGCTGGCGCGGTTCGACGTGGCCGCATGCGGTACGCCCTCGCGGCCGACGCCCCTCCCTCTCGTTCACGGCAAGAAGCGACTTGGGGCACCCTAGTTGAACAGGTGCCTCCCGCAGAGCCTCTGATCGGTCACTCGGCGGCACAAGTCACGACCTCGATCTCCCGGCATTGCGGGACATTCGCCTTGATCGCGGGGAAGAACAATGAGTGACCGAGATCGATTATGTACCCGGAAGATCCCAAGGGCACGAGCCCGCATCGGCGCGATCCATCGAGGGCAACCCGGCTCGTCGAGCAGATGAGAGACCCTCCGGTGGCATCTCGCGCAATCGCAGGTGAGCGAATGGGAGCGACGTTTCGTGTGCGCGGGGCGACTGGCCCCGGTCGCGGCTGATCGGGGCCCTTTTCCCAGAACTCCGAGCCGACACTCTCATGTTGTTCGGCATCGCCCGTGGTCACAGATGCGGACCATAGAGCCACGCCCGTCAGCAGAATGCGGATCATCTGAACACCTTTGGCGGGACGGAGAGGCGACCGATCTGTCGGCCGAGGTTTGGCTGGGGCTATTCCCCCACGATCCGCGTGGGGGACACACCCAGCGGAGGCAGGCCGGCCCGCCAACGCACGTCGTCACGGTTCTGGGCGAGAGTGAGTGCGGTCGTCGTGTCGGCGTCGCAACCGGGTTCGCCGCCGCAAAGGATCCCGACGAAGGTGGCGTCGCAGGCGACCGGGAAGGATTTCGCGCTGAGCGTGAGTGGTTGCCCCATGGCGAAGACCACGTTCAGCCGGACGGCCCCGCTGGCCTCATCCTGCGACGTAACGCATATCGGCAGATGAGGACCGTGGGGTGCCCGAAGCGGTTCGGCGTTCGGGGTCGAGATGAACGCGGCTGCGACGATGGTTGTTACCGTGATAGCTCTCTTCAACATGGGATCGTTCCTCCGTGTCCCGTAGTGCCTGGGGACATTGAGAGCGACGGACGCCAAGGCCGCATCCCCAATTTTAGGTAGTAGATTCAACAACCTGTAAATAACATTCGTGAAGGCTTCCCCCATGATACTCGGATGAACGCTTGACCCCGAGAGGGAGACTGGTCCCCCATCGCACCACCAGATGTCGGTCAGAAGCTATTTTAGCATTCACATATGACGTTAGGTCGGTAGTGTAGGTCCCCTGAAAATCAGGGATGCGTAGTTTGCACGATCTGATCTCGAACGTGTACGCAGCGGTGGCGGGAGACTGCGACCAGGGATGGCAGGATGTGGCGGCAGATCTCGCCGATAGGCTGGATGCACGCTCGGTCGTCATAGACGACGGAGCGATCTCCGGCAGCGCCCACCAGTTACTCGTCAACCACGGTTTCGAGACGGATCTCGTCCAGCGCCATTTCCAGGAGTTCCCGGACATCGAGAGCAACATCGGCGTGCAGTCGCTGTTCTCGGGACCTGTCGGCACGGCTTTCGATATACACTGCGGGATCGATCGGGACGTGTGGCACCGCGATCGATCTGTCGCGGGCATCCTTACGCCTCAGGGCATCACCGACGGCTCGCTGCTGGTGATGGAGAGGAGCAAGGAGCGGCTCAGCTCGCTGCTGGTCTACCGGAGCGACCGGGCTGGCCCGCTACATGCCCGGGAGGTCGCGTTCCTCGAAGCCTTCGGCCCGCACTTGTCGAGTGCGACCAGGCTTCGTCGCCGCCTCGTCGAGATGGCGCAGCGGGAACGGCAATCCCACCTGCTTCTGGCAGAAATCAGCGAGGGACTCGTCGTCACGGACGGCTTGGGTCGGATCAGGAGCGCGACGGGCGCCGCGGCACGCGCCTTGGCCGAGGAAACCTCCGTCTATTGCTCCCACGGCCGGCTCAGGGCCAAGGACCGCGAGGCGGATCGTGTTCTCAGGCATCGTTTCCACACGGCGGGCAACCCTACTCTGCGGATTCCGACGAAGCCGGCCATGCATTCCAAGATGAAGCCGGCCACCTGTTCCGATTTCATTCCGGCCGCCGTTCCGATTTGAAGCCGGCCACCTCCTGATCTGATCC
>NZ_JAZHLI010000078.1:0-15872 GCF_036549475.1 Aurantimonas sp. A2-1-M11
TACCGCCTCGTCGGACACAGCCATTCCCGCAATCTCCCAATCGAATCAATTGGGAACCCACAGATTCAGTACTTGCACCAAATGTCACGCGCCAACTCACCCGATTGCCCTGGTCAAACCGAGCGCTTCTTCAACGCGCGCGGCATAATCGCGATACTGATCGCGACTGAGCTGCCCCTGACCGAGATCGGGATTGACCGACAGGCTGTAGAGGTAATTCCGGCACTTGGTCAGGGAATGCGCGATCGCCTCCCATTCGGCGAACGCGCCGTGCAGGTCATCCGCGATCGCGCCACGCAGCTCCGCCAGCTCGACATATTCATTGTCGTGCGCGTTGAGCAGATGGGTGGCGAGATCCTGCCCGCCGGCACGCTGGCTTGCCTTAGGGATCATGGCTTTCGCCCCAAGGCAGCGAGACAGGCGGTGCGGATTTCGCGCAGGTCGCGAAGGGCCTCATCAAGCAGCGCGGCGTCGAGGTCAGCATCGACGCCGACCGCCCCCAGGTGGTCATGCAAGCGGGCGGTTTCGGCCAGAAGGCGCGCGATTGTCTGCTGCTCGATGGGAGCCCGGCGCGCTTGTCGCGGCGCGTCCTGGTCGAAGACGGCTTGGGTGATGAAGGCATTGACGGACAGGCCGGAGGCCTCGACACGGGCGCGAAACGCCTCCCGCAAGGCGGTGGGCGGGCGATAGGATATCGGCGCGTCGCGTGTCTTCTTCTCCGTCATGCATCAACACGTAGCCGCAATGATCGGCACCACACCGCGCGTAAACCGCGCTCGCCGACCTCTCTTCGACTGGCGACACACCTGTCGCAGCCGCCGCCGGGTCCAGGGGCGCAGCCATGCCCCTGGTCGATGGGATCGCAAAGGGAGAGCAGACATCTCGCCTTTGCTCGAAGCCGGTGCCGAAACACCGGTCGTGGTTCAGGACACGAAAGTCCTGGCCGTGGTTGCAAGGGGCGCGGATAGCCCTTTGCGCGATGGGTCCAGGGAGAGCGGCAGTCTCCTTGGTCGTGATGCAACGCCGAAAACGTTGCGCTCAGCCGGGATGGGTTCAACACCCAAAAGTGCCAGCGCCCGGCTGAAAGCATCCGTTGGACCGAATACGCCATAAGCGGATTCGCAGCCTTACGGATGCCCTGAGGGGGGTCTGCGGGGGACTGGAGAGTCCCCCCAGCAAGGTGCGCGTGGTAGTACCACGCACACCTTGTACTCATCTCTATCTGGGGTTGCCCCTCATAATATAATTGTAGCAGAGCGGCGGGGCGGAATGGAAATGTACGTCCACTCATTCTGACGATGTGACTGGAGTGTACATTACACTGTCACTGGCCACAACGGCGCGCGGTTTTGACGAGGAAAGCGCCATCATTATTGCATGACATTCATCGCCATCACTCAATGGCACCCTGACCTTTCCTGGAATGTACATCACAATTCAGCAAAGGCGGTGCAGAAGGATGGTTCGCGATGAGCATGCATTCTGCTCCTGCACTCCTGCCGATCAAACCAACCCGCGACACCTATGATCGATTCCAGCAGGCTTATGAGCATTTCAACAAGGCGCTGTTCGACAACGAATTGCCGAACGCGCTGATCACCCTGCAACGTCGCAAGGGAACGTTCGGCTATTTTTCCGGGGATAGATTCAACAACAGCGAGGGCCGGGCAGCCGATGAGATCGCGCTCAATCCTGCCCGTTTTGGTGATCGTCCCCTGATCGATATCCTAGCCACGCTGGTCCACGAGATGGTGCATCTGTGGCAGCATCATCAAGGAACCCCTGGACGCGGGCGCTATCATAACCGCGAGTGGGCCGACAAAATGAAGAGCGTCGGCTTGCAGCCTACCGATACAGGCGATGAAGGTGGCAAAGAGACTGGTGAGACGGTCACTCATGTGATCGTTCCCGGCGGCGCATTCGAGCACGCCGCCCAGAAGCTGATAGCCAAGGATTTCGCTATCACCTGGAAGGAAGCCCCCGCCGCCCCGGAGTTTGATCCGACCGGCGCGGAGGAAGCCCCAGCACCGGAAAAGAGCGGCAAGCGCTTGCGCTATTGCTGCCCTGATTGCGACCTCAAAGCTTGGGCAAAGCATGATGCCCGGCTGGTTTGCGGAGAGCACATGGTGCCGATGGTGGTCAGCGCTTAAAGCAGCAAGCCGAAAAATCGGGCGCGAACCTCCGGTCCGCGCCCTTTTTCTTGTCCGCAGCACGCGGCTAGAACAGTGTCATCTGCCGCCCTTTCTCCTGCTGCTCCTTCCATGACTTTGTCTCGGCGGCTTGGTCGAGCCAGGCCTGCACAAATGCGACCGGTCCACCAGCCTCGGTGATCGTCTCCGCGTCGATAAACCGAGATCGGTATCCTGTCTCAGTTATCGGCAGGGGTGCACTCTCTGGCGATACGGTATTCACCTGTAGATGCGCCGTACTGAAGACCCCTTCGGTTCCCAGCCAGTTCTGCTCATACCGGACTTCAAGCGATAGACCCCGCCAGAGGATGGTGTGGGTTTCAAAGGAGCGCGTCATGACGCGCTCCCGATTTCGTTCCGGTAATGGGACGCTGCGCATTGGTCGCAGCTGTCATAGTCGATCCCGGCATTACGGCACCAGTGCCGCATGTCCGCCAGCAGATCGGTGATGGCTTCTTCGTCGTAGGCCGGCTTCTCGCCTCTGGCCCAGGCTGCCCGCGCCAAAGCGGCGCGGGCGGTTTCGATGTGAAGTGATATGGTCATGATGTTTCCCCCCTTCGGGCAGTGAGGGGGCGCTTACGCGCCCGCCTCCTGATCGGTGTTGTCCTCGGCGGGAACCCGGAGGATGACGCGGCCGCCATTGACGGGGACCAGATCGAGTTGAAGGGTGTAACCTTCGCCGTCCTTGTGATCCCAGGCGGCACCGATGCGGGTCCAGAAGGACTTCTCGCCTTTCTCGTCGACGTGCCAGGCGATAAACGCCGGGGTGCGGGACTCGCGGGCCGGTTTGCGGTTCGGGGTGTTGTTGCGTGCCATGATGTAAGCTCCTTTCGCTTGGGTTTTCCTCGACACGCCTCACCTAGGAGCGGGCGGAGAAGCGACGGGTTCACGGCGGATACGCGGGAGGGGGATCGCCCGCCTTGCAGGCCTTCCGAAAGGCGGGGACACCCGCGTATCACCCCGCAGGGGCCGAAGGGCCTTGAACCTGGTGCGCGCCCGATCAGGTTGTGGCGTGTTCAGTCGAGGGAAATCCCAAAGCGAATGAGCGCCTTGGTGACGGCCAACGCATCGAGCCGCACGCTGCCAATTCTTCCCTGCTCCCGGTTCTGAACTGCTTACGCTCGACCAAGGCGTGAAGTCGGCCCGCATTATTCGCCCGCCCATCACAGAAGGCGATCCACAACCGCCACGAACAGTCTGGGCTGCTCACAGTGCAGCGCCTCCGCCCAGCCGTGACGAGGTGACGTTCAAGAGGCGGACGGATGAGAGGGCTCTGCGGGTCCGGAATAGCGTCATTCCCTTCGCGCGCATCTGACAGCCCGCAACATTGCTGTTGGCAAGAGGGACTTTACAGAAATTAGAAAATGTACGTCAAAGACGGACAAATTCGATTATCTGCAAAGTGATCATTGTTCTCGCTTTAAAAATATGCCATATTGCACGTTATGAACGAACAAAACGACACGCGTTTAAAGAGCCTGCTCAATACCTTGCCGCCCGGCTTCTACGTTGACAGCAAATGGCTATCAGCGCGGGGCGTGCGCCGCTCTTCGGTGTCCGATTACGTTCGTTCGGGCTGGCTGTGCCATGTGGCGCATGGGCTGTACCAGCGCCCGGGCACGGCAGCCACAGAAACGAAGCAGGACTGGCGCGTGCTCGTGCAATCCATGCAGACGATGATGAAGCTCCCCGTCCATGTCGGCGGCATGACGGCGCTGCAGCAGTTGGGTCACCGCCACTATCTCGCGCTCGGCGGCAGCGAGCCGGTTTATCTGTACGCTGCCCGGTTCCCGGGCTGGCTCGATCAGTCCCTCGTCGATGCGCCCTTACACATGCGCAAGACGGGACTGTTCGGCGACGCTGATCTCGGCGTGGACGAGGCCGGCGCGCCGTCGGGCAACGCTGAAGATACGCACCGGGAATGGTGGGACTGGTCACTGCGGCTGTCATCACCGGAACGGGCGGTCCTTGAGGCGCTGGACGAGCTGCCCGATCAGGAGAGCTTCCATTCCGTCGATGTCGTATTCCAAAGCCTTGTTTCGTTGCGTCCCCGCCGCCTGACGGCGCTGCTGAGCGCGTGCCGCTCGGTGAAAGTCAAAAGACTGTTCTTCGTCTTCGCAGAACGCCACGGTCACGCCTGGTTCAAGCATCTCGACGCGGGCAGGATCGATCTTGGCAGCGGCGATCGCTCGCTCGTCAAAGGGGGGCGTCTTCATCCGCTCTACCGGATAACCGTTCCCGCAGATTTATTGAGCGACACAGAAGGAGCGGCCAATGGCGGCTGAAATTTACGAGAACCAGGTTCAGCTGTTGGTGAGCGCACTTCCCTTTGTGGCGCAGGAGAAATGCTTCGCCCTCAAAGGCGGCACCGCCATCAACCTCTTTTATCGCGACCTCCCGCGCCTATCGGTCGACATTGATCTGACCTATCTGCCGATCAGGGATCGCGCGGAAAGTCTCGCCGACATCAATGCGGCCCTGAGCCGCATCGCGGATGCCATCGAAGCAAACCTGCTCCGCACCCGCGCACACCGCATTCAGGGCGGCGGCGGTGGTGAGACGCGTATCCTGCTCCGCCAAGGCGCAACCGAGATCAAGGTCGAGACCTCGCCCGTCACGCGCGGCGTGGTCAATGAACCTCGGCTGATGCGGGTGATGGAAACAGTTGAAGACCGCTTCGGTTTCGCCGAAATGCCGGTTCTTGCCTTCGAGGATTTGTTTGCCGGCAAGATGCACGCCGCTCTTGATCGGCAGCATCCCCGCGATCTCTTCGACATCAAATTGCTATACGAGAATGAGGGCCTGACAGACGCGCTGTTTCAGACGTTTCTGGTCTATGTCGCGAGTTCGCCCCGGCCACCCCATGAGCTGCTGCGTCCGACCCGCGCACCGCTCGACGAAGCGTTCACCAAAGAATTCGAGGGCATGACCACTATTGCGGTAAGCCTCGACGATCTGGCGGCAGCGCGCGAGCGTCTGATCGCCGATGTCGCTGCCCGGCTCGATGCGAGCGTGCAGCGCTTTCTGCTGTCGTTACATGACGCGGAGCCGGATTTCGCAGCGATCGGCCTACCCGATGCGGGAACCCTTCCGGCTGTACGCTGGAAAGTGCAGAACCTTGCAAAGCTCAAGCAGGACAATCCGGACAAACACGCCGAGCAGCGCGCGCTGCTCGACACTCTGTTCCAACAATCCTGAACGAAAGGATCGCTGGGATAGATGGGCGAGCCGCGTTTTCGCGACTTGCCCTGTTTGCTACCACCAGGATGAGTAGAAGACGGTGAGACCCGCCGCCAGCGCTTCGCGGGCTTTGGCGACGAACGCCAGATCGTCGGCGATCTCGCTACCGTCGGAGCTGCCAAAGAAGAAGCCGGTGGTCGAAGGCAGGCGGTGCTCGCGAATGGCGGCCTCTAGCTGATCAAGGTCTGCGGCTGTGAGCTGCAGATTGACGCAGTTGAAGTTCGCGTCGGTGCCGCCCTTGATGCGGTAGAGCTGTTCCATCCAGCCATGCAGGTTCGGGTGCTTGCGCCAGTAGTGAATTTCGCTGGCCTCATCGATTTTGAAGTCCACCGGCGCGGTAGGCTGTTCGATGGTGGTGTGAGCGTACATATCGAGTCCCATTGTCTTTTCCTTTCGTTGTTGTTGCTGTCCCGAAGGACGCGGACGAAAGGCCGGGCGGCAGCAGCCGCAGTCGTCATGGGCAACACGGGCCTACGCTCAAGGGCTTAAGCCCGCAGGCGGGGGCTGGCGCGGGCAGACCATTGACGGCAAGGCGACGCCCGGCAGAACGCGGATCATTCCGGGAGGGACAGCAGAGCGGCACAGTGTCCAATACGGCGAACACAGGATCGAATTCGCCGTTGTGCGCCGTGAACGGACGACGCTGGAAATCGCTGTCGAGCCGGATGCTTCCGTTGTCGTCGCTGCCCCGCAGGATGCTCCGCTGGTCGCGATTGAGGAGAAGGTGCGCAAACGCGCCGCGTGGATCCGGCGCCAGCAGCGATATTTCATCCAATTCCTTCCACGCACTCCGGATCGCCAGTATGAGGCGGGCGAGACCCATCTTTATCTCGGACGCCAGTATCGGCTGAAAGTAGTGCCCCACATCCAGGCGACGGTGAAGCTCGGTCGTGGCTTCATCGTCGTCCATACGCACAGACCCGAGCGAACCGAGGTCACCCGCGAACTTGTCGAGCACTGGTATCGGCAGCACGCTTACGCAAAATTTGTCGAGCGTCTGGAGGTCAATCTTTTGCGTTTCCCGGCCCCTGAAGACTTTCGCCCCAAGGGCTTGGTCGTCCGCCAACTTCGGCAGCGGTGGGGTTCGATGTCGCCGGCATCTCGCCTGCTGCTTAATCGCCGGCTGATCGAGGCACCAATGGATGCGATCGACTACGTCATCACGCACGAACTCTGTCACATCGCGGTGCCACATCACGGACCGGAGTTTTTCGAACTGCTGGATCGCGTTCTACCGGATTGGCAGAAACGGAAGGACCGGCTCGAACAAAAAATGGCTTGAGCGGTTCTTGTACTAGAAATGCGATCACGTGCGCGCACACGCGAGGTTTCCCCCCTCAGCACTCGCCCCAACCAAACGCCCGACGCTTGGCGTTCCCGGAGGTCGTCGATCCCGCAGCGCCGCCACTGCGACCGGAATGGCACGTGCCGAACTCGATCGCGACCGGGCGAAGACGCCTCACAAGCGCACTCGTGCGATGTCTCGAGCGATGTCCCTGTTGTGCAACGAAATATCCACCAAACCGAATCCTGCCAATTTTATGACGCAGTAGGACTAACTGACTTGCCGCGCATTTTCTCCGACCCGCTCATGAACTGACCGCTTTGATGTAGGGATAGTTGCAGAGGGATTGGATGCGTAATTGCCTCACCCAAAACACGAAAATCACAACTGAGTCACATCAAGTGCAGATCGGTATTAAGGACGGTGAGGACCACGGCTGTCTCAGCGCCGATGGATCCTGTGTTTGCTTAAAGCTGGGAGCGATCCCGTTGACGGTGGAAGCCATCTGGATCAGATTCAATGCCACGCTGGCACCCGCCCGCCGGCGATGGAGACTTGTTGGCTCAGACTCCCGCTGGAGTCCCGACATAGGAGTTTGTCGAAGACGATGTTGCCCAGCCGGCCACCGCCGATGGGTCCGTAGTCCGCTAAGCGGCTGATGCGACTGTCTCCTGTAGCACGCAATACTTGCCCACGGCTCCTTCGTCGACCGTCACGCCCAGGCCTGGCCCGTTGGGAATGGTCAGGCCTTCATTCTTCAACACGAACTTCTCCGTCAAGATGTCGTCGCGCAGCGGATTGTAGGTGCGGTCGAACTCGATCATGGTTTCATTCTGCAGCGGCACCGGCCGCGCCGTATAAGGCGCGTAGGGCACGATCGCGAGCGCCTGCAAGGCCGCGGCAACGGCGACGCCTGAGCCCCAGACATGCGGCACCACCATGATGTTGTGGCTCGTCGCGAGTGCCAGGATGTTCTTCCATTCGGTAAAGCCACCGGCGGCGCAGATATCCGGCTGGGCGATGTCGATGCAGCCGCCGCCGATCAGGTCGCGGAACCCAAAACGCGTGAACTCGGCCTCACCGCCGGCGATCGGCACGTCTAGCGTGTCACGCAGGCGGCGATAGCCATCGCGATCTTCCGGCACCACCGGCTCCTCGAACCAGCGGAAATCTAGTTCCTCCAACACCCGGCCGATGCGCACGGCAGCAGCGTAATTATAGGCGTGGTTGGCGTCGGCCATGATCTCGACGTCGTCGCCGAGGGTCTCGCGCACGAGTCGCATGCGCGCGATGTCGTCCTTGATCGGCAGGAGGCCGATCTTCATCTTGACGGCCGCGACACCGGTTGCGCGGATCCGCAGCACCTCGGCGCGCAGTTTCTCCAGCATGAGTGGCCGGTCGGCATAGTCCGGCGGATAGTAGCAGCCGGTTCCGTAGGCGCGGACGCGCTGGCGGATGGCGCCGCCGAGGAGCGCGTGGACCGGCTGACCGACCATCTTGCCGAAAATGTCCCACAGGGCGATGTCGATCGCGCTTAGCGCCTCCACATAGGCGCCCTTTTGGCCGAAATCCCGGGTGCGGGCGTAGAATTCCTCAAAAATCGCCGTCGGCGCCGCGGGATAGCGCCCGATCAGCCGCGGGCCGATGACGTCCCTGATGCAGGCGGCCGGCGGCTCGGGCGGGCCGTACTGGCCGCCTTCGCCCCAGCCCGTCGTGCCGTCGTCGCAGGTAATGCGGACGAGAAGGCTGGTGCGTTCCGCGAAATAGTCCTGCGACGAATAGAACGCATTGTCGCGGCTCGAGACTTTTAGGACATAGGTGTCGATACGGTCGATCCTCATGCGCATCCCTCCCTTGCAAGCGGTCAGGCCTCGAAGGGAGGCCTCGGGAGCTCGCACGGCCGTCGACCGGGCGGCGCTCACGCGCAACTGGTCGTCTGCATCTCACTCTCCTGCGGTCAGGCTGGCGCATCGGCTCGTAAGGTACAAGGACAAATTCTGTTGCCCAAACACCGTTCCGACCGCGATCGCGCGATGTCTGCTACAGTCATTTGACGATCAATCGGCCGACGTCGCCACGGCACCCGGCGACGGTCGCTACGCCCGTATCATGCGCACCATCTCGGCGGCGCAACTTTTGTTTCAATGACTGGCGTCTCGAGCTTCTCGACCACGGCGGGCGCCATGATCTGCTGGAGATCTGTAAGCGCGGCCTGAGCCGGTCCGGAAAGGGTTGAATGGCCGGGATGGTGATGGTTCCGGAAGGTTTGGATTCAGGGGGGTCAGGGCGAAATATGTAGAGAGGGGATGTCGCCTCGCGTAGCAAAGGCAATACGGAATCCGGTGTGGCTGGAACTGTTATCGGGGGCGTTCCCAGTTCGGGCGGCGATGCGGTAACGCCAGCAGTAGGAAGAGTGGCAAAGGAACGAGCCGCCTTTCAACAGTTTTGCATTACTTGAAACCGCCTGATCTAATCGACGGCGTGCGGCTTTGCGCAAGGAACGGATGCGGAAGGGATCCGCCGACCACTCCCAGACGTTCCCGCTCATCTGATGCAGCCCGAAGCCATTCGGTGCGAACGCATCAACCGGGGCGGTCCCTATGTAACCATCTCGGCCAAGATCGCTCTCGGGGAAACGCCCCTGCCAAATGTTGCAAGGGAAGAAATCTGCGTCGTTCGGATCGCGGTCTCCCCAAGGATAACGTGGGTCGAACAGATCACCGCGAGCCGCATGCTCCCACTCTGCTTCCGTCGGCAGACGAGCCCCAGCCCAAGCTGCGAAGGCTTGCGCATCGTTCCAGGAAACGTGGACGACAGGGTGGTCCTCTCTGCCTATAGTGTTGGTAGATGGCCCCTCCGGGGCTGCCCACCAGGCTCCTTCCACGGCGATCCACCAAGGGACATCAGGAGCTGGGCGTCCTCTCGCCGGACGTTCCATCAAGAGACCGATGAAAACGAATGACCAGCCATAGCGCTCCGCATCCGTCAAGTAATCAGTGTCCGCTTGGAAGGCCGAGAAATCTCGATTTGTCACGGCGTAGCGATCAAGCATGAAGGAGCGAACTTGTGCTTTACGCGGGGGGGCTTCGCCGTCGGCGGTGATCTTCGCATCTTTCGTGCCGATGCGAACCACGCCGCCTGGAATAGAGACGGAGCGAGCATATAGCGCGGCCTTAAAAGCTTTGGTGTCAGACGCGGCGTTACATCGGCTCGTGCGCGAGTTCGCAACACCGAGGTCGTAGTTGCGGAGCACCGCGGGAACACAGCACCCGCGTGGCCCCGGGGTCAGAACCGGTTGAGACGGTGTCGCGGCTTCTCCGGAGGCTGGGACGATGAGGGGCGCAAAACCGCCGGATCGTGGCGTTACGCCTCTCGGATGTATCTCCGCAGGCCCACTGCCGGGCGCCTTTTGGCAAACGGACACGCTCAATTACCCACAGCCAGCTCAAGATAGAGCGCTTCTTCGGTCGGAGGCACCCAAAGGATTTGGTAATACATTGGACGACCGCCGCTCATGTAAGCCACTGCACGAATCTCCATTCCATTCTCTCCGGCTAAGCAGCCCGAAACCTCGGCGGCATCGGACGGCATCGGCGCGACGCGCATCCACTGCTCGACACGGAGAACAGTCAAGCCAAACAGCTCCAGGACCATCCGCTTCAGGTTGCGTCCGTCGATGTCCTGCGGGGACATCTGCATGAACGCACTGAACAGGCTCATCTGCATGTAGGTGAAGGTGGCAATGCGGAAGCGTCCGGCGATGTCAACGTGTCGATCGAGCCGTAATATCCCCATTGAGTCAGTGCCCAGCACCTCGGTCCAAGGTCCGGCTTCGGTCTCCACAGCGCGATCGAAAAGGCGCGTGTAGACAGGCAGGAAGTCTCTGCTGTTAGGCAGTGCGAACCTTGAGTGGAGTGGCTCGTCCATCCTTTCTCTTCGGTTGGCCACGAAGGTGCCGCGCCCTTGGCGGCGCAGAATATAGCCGTCGGCGGTGAGCTCGCGCAGCGCACGCTGAACCGTGCCCAAGCTGAAATTCGTACCTGCGGCCAATGTTAGCTCCGCCGGCAACCGGGTGCCAGGGGGCAACTGTCCAGACTCGATCGCTCCGGCAATGCTTTGTCTCAGGATCTCGTACTTTGCGACCCCACGTGGCGCATTGGCCGGGCCGGGGAAGGCGTCGAAAAAAAGCTTGTCAGAGTGGGACGACATGAGAGTCTCAAGCAGGAGTGTTGACAATAGCTATATAGCTTATAGGCTATGACGTAAATGAAGAACGCGCGAGATGCGTCTCAGGGGGGGGGAATGCGATGAGCGAAGGTGGGCATGTTGGACCCGCTGCCGATAGCCGCAGCACCGCATGGAAAGATGTGGGGTTCGCAGGAGTATTTCTCGCTCTTGGGCTGTATTCAGCGTACCATATAAATTACGTGGACACCCCCGGGTTCATTATGAGCACCGGCAGGCTGGATTACGCGGCTGTCCCGACGATCGCATCCCTCGGAATTGTGATCTTGTCGCTTATCTACCTAGCTGGATCTCTGCGCAGGGCCTTCTCTGCTCCGTTGGTGCTTGAAAATCGCACTCCGATCGCCTGGAGTGTTGTTGTTCGGCGTATAGGCACGCTGCTACTGTTAATTGGCTTCATCTTAATGCTGAAGCAAATACCTTTCTTCATCGCCTCTGCGATATTCTTGTCAGCGATGTTCGTCCTACTGGGGCAGACGTCGCTATGGCGTATTGGCCTAGTGGCGCTGGTTGGGGCAGGTGCATTACACTTGCTCTTTGTCGTCGCACTCAGTCTTCCGCTGTAGGCCAAATCATGTTGCAAAATTTGATCGCTGGGTTTGGCGACGCGCTCCAACCCCTTAATTTGCTCCTCACGATTGCTGGCACGGCACTTGGCATCATAATTGGCGCTTTACCGGGGCTATCGTCTCCGATGGCGATCGTCGTCCTCCTGCCGGTCACTTACGGGATGGAGCCGTTACCAGCTCTCCTTCTAATGATCGGTATATACGTTGGGACCAAGCTCGGCGGGTCCTATTCAGCTATTCTCCTGCGCACGCCAGGTACGCCAGCTGGTGCATGTACTGCCCTCGACGGCTATCCACTGGCCCAGCAAGGCAAGGCGGGGCACGCCCTCGGCTATGCGACGGTGGGCTCGACCTTTGGCGGTTTGATCGGTTGGGCGGTCGCCGTCTCATGCGTCCCGCTTATTGCAACTGTTGCGCTCAACGCAGGGCCAGCGGACATCACCCTCATTGGCACTGCTGGCTTAGTAATGGTGTGCGCATTCGTGCGGGGCTCGCTGGTGAAGGGCTTCCTGGGGGTCCTCTTCGGTATTCTCATCGGCACCGTCGGCATCGATCCAGAAGATGGCGTGATGCGATACACGTTTGGGAGTCTCGAACTGAGCTCCGGAATCCCGTTCGCGGCTGCACTTGTCGGAATCTTCGGTATTGCCGTCGTGCTGAGCGACATCATCCTAATTGGTGATCGGTCTCACATTGTTGATAAGGTTATGCGTCTCGCCATGCCGAAAGCGCGAGACATAGCCAAACGTTGGCAAGCGATCGCAATCGGCGCAGCCTACGGCGTCGGCGTCGGAGCTGTGCCCGGCGTCGGCGCGGACGGCTCAACATGGTTATCTTACGCCACTGTGCGCAACCGCTCAAAGACTCCAGAAAATTTCGGCAAGGGGGAACCGGATGGCATCCTGGCCCCGGAATCCAGCAACAACGCTACAACCGGCGGAACGATGATCCCATTGTTAACGCTGGGGATTCCGGGTGACGGCTCTACGGCAGTAATGCTCGGAGCGCTCTTGCTACACGGCGTTACACCAGGCGTGACCATGATGCGAGATAATGGCGATATAGTTTGGGGTATTCTTGCGGGCCTTCTTGTCGCCAATGTCGCTATGTTCTTTCTCGGCTGGAAGGCGATCCGGTACTTTATCTTTGTTCTTCAGCAAGATCGATCGTGGTTGTTCCCGTTCGTCCTAGTACTCGCTGCCATCGGCGCATTCGCCACCAGCAATACGGTATTTCCAATTTGGGTTGCGCTTGTCTTCGGCGTAATAGGCTTCCTGCTGGAACAGCGTGGCTTCCCGGTGGTAACTATTGTGCTTGGCATCATTCTGGGGCCGGTCATCGAAATCAACCTGCGTTTAGCGATCTCTCTGTCGAACGGAGACTATGGTACTTTCGTCGCCACGTGGCCCCGGATTGTCTTAATCGGCATAGTCGTTTCGTTAATTGCGCTGGAGATCAGACAGAGTATCAAGCGGTCTAGATCAATCTCCAACGCCTCCGCGTGCTCTGCACACTCGTCTTAAAAAAGGGAGGAACCTTTATGACCTTTACTCGATCGAGTTGCGCCGCCTTAGTGCTTCTAGGACTGGGTTTATTGCCGGCAACGGCTTCGGCCCAAAACTACCCCTCCGATACAATCCACATGATTGTACCAACAAACGCTGGCGGTGGCACTGATACTATTGGCCGTGCGGTTGCAGCAGCCATAGAGGAGACCTCAGACGCCAGCGTAGTAGTCGATAACATCGCCGGCGCAAGCGGTACCACTGGAACGATTGCGATGCTTCAGGCAGAAGCGGACGGCTACACCATATTGCTCTACGGTAGCAGCGATCTCACTTCGTTTATGACCTTTCAAGAGGTGCCTTTCACCCTTGATGATTTCAAGTATGTTGGCGGAGTGATCGCGACGCCGACTTGGGTTGTTGCCAACTCGGCCCGCGGCTACAAAACTATCGATGACCTTCTGGATGCGGCGCGTGATGAGCCTAACCAAGTAACGATTGGTGTGGGCGGAGCGGCCGGCGCACACGCCATTGTCGCGCACGCCATAGTTGGGCTCAGTGAGGCTCCACTCAGAGTCGTTGCCTATCAGGCTGGTGCACAGCTGCGGAAAGGCTTGCTTGCCAACGAGGTGGACGCAGGCGTGATTCACTCGCCAATCATGCTGGACGCCATCAAGAATGGTGACATCAATGTTCTTGCTACCGCCGGGCCGCTCGACCGAATTGGTTATGCTCCGTTGCGTGATACACCACTGCTGAAAGCGTCTGGTCTCGACATCGATGTCGGCGTGACACGCGGCGTTTACGTCTCGAAAGACACCCCGGATGAGGTAGTCGCGAAGCTGACTGAAATGCTGAAGACAGCAGCCGAAAGCGAGAGTTTTGCTGCGTTCGGTGAAAAGTTTAGCTTTGCCCCCGCATGGATGCCGCCGGAAGAGTTTGAAGCACTTCTCCGCGAAGAGAGAAGCACATTCCAAGATGTTTACGATAACATCATCACCAAGAATCAGTAATTCATCAAGTCAGTTGACAGCGCGATACGGCATCGCGCTGTCAATATTACTGGAAGGGTAATTCTAGATATGCAAGCTCAAAACCTGATAGTTATTATGTCAGACGAGCACCAGCGAGCGATGGCGGGGTGCTATGGTCATGAATTCATCACCACACCCAACATCGATTCGCTGGCTGCCCGGGGCACGCGCTTTGACAACGCCTATACGTCTTGCCCAATTTGTGTGCCGGCGCGGGCGTCGTTCGCCACCGGTAAGCACAACTATCAGATTGGTTTCTGGGATAACGCCGATCCATATGATGGTTCGATCCCTTCCTGGCATCGCCGTCTGCGGGACACCGGCCACGAGGTGGTCTCTGTCGGTAAACTTCACTTTCGCTCGAGCGAGGACGATAACGGCTTCTCGCACGAGATACTGCCAATGCACGTCATCGAGGGTAAGGGCGACCTGATGGGCCTCGTGCGCGAGGACATCCCCGTCCGCGGCGCAGCCTACAAAATGGCCAACATGGCTGGACCAGGCGAATCACCTTACACGCTTTACGACCGGCAAATCGCAGCCGAAGCCGCCAAGTGGTTACACGATCAGGCTCCCAAGCACACCGACAAGCCTTGGGTACTTTTCGTCTCGTTCGTCACACCGCACTTCCCCTTGACGGCGCCTCCCGAGCATTACTACCGTTATTACAACGATCCAGACCTGCCGATGCCAAAGGCATATGCAGAGAGCGAGCGACACTACCACCCCTACATCAATGACTATGCCAACTCCTCAAACTACGACGCGCACTTTAAGTCAGAAGATGATGTTCGCCGTGGTGTGGCAGGATACTTCGGTCTGTGCAGCTTCCTGGACGAGCAGATTGGCAAGGTTATTTCCGCGCTCGAGGAGAGCGGGAATTCGGCCTCCACTCGCATCGTCTATACTAGCGACCATGGCGACAGCGTCGGGGCGCGGGGACTTTGGGGCAAATCGAACATGTACGAGGAAGCTGCCAGCGTGCCGTTGATCGCGGCTGGCGAGGGAATCCCTAAAGGGAAGGTGATCGACACTGCTGCGACTTTCCTCGACATCTACCCCTTTATCATCGACTGCGTGGGCGAAAATAGGAAAGGGATGGTCGAGCCAGACCATCCCGGCACTTCTATCATTGAACTCGCGAACGGGATGGACCCGGACCGTACGATCCTATCTGAGTATCATGCGATGGGTTCGACGGGCGGCATCTACATGCTGCGCGACCGGCGTTACAAGTACGTGCATTTCGTCAACTACGCGCCGCAGCTCTTCGATCTTCAGACGGATCCAGGCGAGATGACCGATCTCGCTGGCGATCCAGCCTATGCGTCGGTGTTGGCTGATTTCGAGTCACGACTGCGGAAACGGCTTGATCCCGAAGAGGTCGATCGTCGCGCCAAGGCACGCCAAAATGCGCTGCTGAAAGAGGCCGGCGGGCGGGATGCAGTCATCAAACGAGGCGACCTCGGCTATTCGCCGCCGCCCGGTTATCAGCCAGAGCTCGCCTAGCGCATCATCTGATCGCGTTCCGTCTGAGTTGCGCCAGCCTCGCGTGTTCGGCGTTTTCTGGTGCGTGATCAGCGGGTGCCGAGCCCTAACGGAAGGCGATGGCTGAAGACATTCATCCGTCAGCATCATCGATCTCGCCTTGTCGGCCGGATCAGTGATCACCCGAGCAAGGCAGGGGGGGCCGGCCAAGACGGTTCGGCCCCCTTTTCTTTGGCTCCATCAACCCATGAGCCGGACCGCCCGTGAACCTGTACCTCCCGATCGCGGAACTCTCGGTCAACATGGCCGTCCTCTTC
>NZ_JAZHLI010000079.1:0-15223 GCF_036549475.1 Aurantimonas sp. A2-1-M11
CTCGGCCACATGCTCGGGGGCCACCGCGCCGTCGAAGGGGCAGCCGAACACCACCGACAGGGAAATGCGGGTCTTCAGCCCCGCCTGCCGGGCCTCGTTCTCCAGAACCAGCAGTTCCGTCACGGAGTCCTCGGTACTGCGGTTGAGATTGGCGGTGTTGTGGGCATCGGTCACCGAGACGACCAGTGTCACGCCCTTGGCGCCGGCGGCCAGGGCACGGTCGAGGCCGCGGCGGTTTGGCACCAGCGCGAAGGACGTGATCGGCAGGTCTGCGACGGCACTGGTGACGGCCTCGGCGTCGGCCAGGTTCGGGATCCATTTGGGATGGGTGAAGGAGGTGACCTCGATCTCGGTCAGGCCGGCGGCGGCGAGGCGGCGCACGAGTGCGATCTTCTGGTCGGTCGGCAGGTATTTGGGCTCGTTCTGCAGTCCGTCGCGCGGACCGACCTCGACAATGCGCACCTTCTCGGGGAGGGTCATATTCATGGGCGAAACGCTCCTTGGAGAATGCTGACGAGACCGTCATGGGTGACGTCCCGCGGATTGGGCCGGATCTGTCGCTCGTTTGTCATGCCGTCTCTTGCCAAGGCCGCGATCGCGTCTCGGGGGATGGCTAGATCGTCCAGATGGGCCGGAATGCCGATATCCAGGGACAGCGCCTCGACAGCCACAACGGCGCGTTCCGCACCATCGCGTTGGGAGAGATGTTCGACCTTTTCGCCCATGGCGATCGCGATCTCCCGGTAGCGAGATACCGCGCTGACTAGATTCCACCGCATGACATGTGGCAGCAGCACCGAATTGGCGACGCCGTGCGGAATGTTGAATTGGCCGCCCAGCGGCATGGCGAGGCCGTGCACCATCCCCGTGGCCGCGCTGCCGAAGGCCAGGCCGGCATAGAGGCTGGCGGTCAGCATCTGCTCGCGCGCCGCGAGGTCGGCGCCGTTGTGTACGGCGGTTCTGAGAGATCCGGCAATCATCGCGATCGCGGACAGGGCGAAATGATCCGTCAGGGACTGAGCGAAGCGGGAGACATAGGCCTCGATCGCATGGGTCAGCGCATCCATGCCCGTGGCCGCGGTCACTGCGGCAGGCAGGCCGACGGTCAGTTCCGGGTCGAGGATGGCAACATTTGCAAGCAGATGACGGCTGACGATGCCTTTCTTGGTCTGTTCGGCCTTCAGGCTAAGGACGGCGACATTCGTGACCTCGCTGCCGGTGCCGGCAGTGGTGGGGATCAGGATCTTGGCGACGCCCGGGTTGGGCACCTTTTCGATCCCCAGATAGTCCCGCACCTCTCCCGGATTATTCACCATTGCCGCCGCGCATTTGGCGACGTCGAGGGCGCTGCCGCCGCCGAGTCCGATGACGAGGTCGCAACCGGAACGCCGCGCGTAATCGGCGCAGGCCGTCACGGTCTCAATGCTCGGATCCGGTTCGACGTCGGTGAATGTCTCGACGGCATAGGCACTCAGCAATTGCTGCACAGTGCCGGCGATGCCGACCCGAACCAGCCCCGGATCGGTCACCAGCAGGATTTTCGTCCCGCGCAGCCTGTCCACTTCCGCGGCCAGAGCCGCGATCTGGCCGCGGCCATGTACGATGCGTTCGATGGCACCGAAGGCTGTGGCACTCGCCATACTCATGATCGTTCCTACTGCTGAGTTGTCAGATGATGCCCAGATTGCGCAGGCTGGCGATGGCCTCGGGCTCGAGCCCCAGGTCGCCGGCAAGGACTTGGTCGGTGTGCTCGCCGAGGGTCGGGCCGACCCAGCGGATCGCCCCCGGCGTTTCCGACAGGCGCGGCACGACACCCTGCATGGTGAGTGCGCCGTATTCCGGGGTGTCGATCTCGACGAGCGCACCACGCTCCCGGAAATGCGCGTTCTGGGACAGTTCGGAGGCGTCGGCCACCGGGCCGGCGGGGACGCCATTCTCTTCGAGCAGGACAAGAAGGTCGGCCAGCGGTCTGGTCCGGGTCCAGCCGGCCACGATGCCGTCCAGTTCCTGTTGTCGCTCGCCGCGCGCACGGTGGGTGGCGAACCGAGGGTCCTCGCTGAGTTGCGGTTGGCCCATGACCGCTGCCAGCCGGCGAAAGATCGCATCGCCGTTTCCGGCGATCAGGATCCACGCGTCGTCCTGAGTCGGATAGAGATTGGACGGAGCGATCCCGGGCAGGCCGGTCCCCACACGCTGGCGAACTGCGCCGGTTGCCGAATGCTCGGAAACGACGCTCTCCATGACGCCCAGAACGGCATCTGTGATTCCCACATCGACGATTTGACCGCGACCCGTTTCGCGCCGCGCGTTCAGCGCCGACAGGATCCCGATCGTGGTGAACATGCCGGCGAGACTGTCGCCGATCGAAAGGCCGGTACGGGGCGGCGGACGGTCCGGAAAGCCGCCGATAGCGCGCATCCCCGCCATCGCCTCGGCAATGGCGCCAAAGCCGACGCGTCTGGCATATGGCCCCGTCTGCCCGAAGCCGGAAACCCTGGCGATGATCAGCCCCGGGTTCCGCTCTTGCAGGAGCGTCGGAGCCATGCCCCATTTTTCCAAGGTTCCCGGACGAAAATTCTCGACCAGAATATCGGCCTGAGCCATCAATTGCGCGGCGATCTCGGCACCGGCCGGTTTGCGCAGGTCGAGCGTGAGCGAGCGCTTGTTGCGAGCGATGACGGGCCACCAGAGGGACTTGCCCTCATGCTGGACCGCGCCCCACTGGCGCATCGCATCACCGCCGGTCGGTGGTTCGATCTTGATGACGTCGGCGCCCTGGTCCGCCAACAACTGGCCGCAGAACGGCCCGGCGATGAAGGATCCCATTTCGACGACCTTCAGGCCGGCGAGGGAGCCGGACCGCGCGGACCCAGTCATGCCTGTCCTCCGCCGACCACGACCAGTCCACCATTGTGGCGGGCGACGCCCATCAGCGCCTCCAGGTGACGGGCCTGCGCACTTTCGGCATGCAGCGAAACGGCGCTCGCCGCGGCCTCGACATCGCCCCGGCGGACGAGATCCAGAATCCTGCAGTGTTCCGTCACGGTGCGTTCGCGACCGATCTCGGTGCGGATCTCCAGCCAGCGTGCCCGGCCGAGACGAGTCATGACATCCTCGATCGCGCGCACGAAGAAGCCGTTACCGGACAGGCGCGCCAGTTCGACATGAAAGTCGCGGCCCGCGCGATGCCACTCGTCGAACGACATGTCAATGTCGATGGATACAACCATTTCCTCGATCGCATCGATCTCGGAAGGACTCGCCCGCTTGCAGGCAAGTGCAACGGCTTCCCGTTCGACGGCACCACGAAATTCCGACGCGAGTTCGATTTCCTGGAATGAGAGAGGCATCACGGCCCAGCCGCGGTCGTCGCGTTGCACGAGGCCGTCGACCTCAAGTCGGGCCAGCGCGGCACGGATCGGCGTTCGCGAGCCGCTGTAACGGGTTTCGAGTACGCGTTCGCTGAACCGCTCCCCAGGGGGGAAGGTGAGCGACATGATATCATTGCGAATCTGCTCGTAGAGCTGATGCATTTGGGACAAGCAATAAACCCCGATCCAAACTGGAATACCGACTGGTATACCACACATGACGGACCGGTCAAACCCTATGCCATGGCGTTGAGTCGTTGGTAGGAGCGTATCACCTGACTGTCGTCTGCGGCGCCATCGCCTGCGCCAGAAGCCGCCAGGAACAACTGATGGGCAAGGGCGGCAAGCGGGACGGCAGCCTTCGCGTCGCGACCGGCCTCCATGACGATTCCAAGATCCTTGACGAAAATGTCGACCGTACTGGTGATGTTGGGATCCGCTTCGAGCAGGCGTGGTCCCCGATCGCGCAACATCCAGCTGGACGCGGCCGATCCGCCGACGATCTCCAGCAGGACGTTCCTGTCAAGACCGACTTTCCCACCGAGCGCCATCGCCTCGGCGGCCGCCGCAAGATGCACGCCGCACAGTAACTGGTTGATCGACTTCACCACCGCCCCCTGACCGGGCTTCTCGCCGACATGGTAGAGCTTCGACCCCATCACGGTCAGTGCCGGCCGCAGCGCGGCGAAGAGTTCGGCGGAACAAGCCGCCATCATTGTCAAGGTTGCGCTCTGCGCGCCCGCGACGCCACCTGAGACAGGGCAGTCGACGAAGGCGTGCCCGGTGACGCCGACCCGTTCCGCAAGGGTTTCGACCGCGCCGGGGGGGCAGGTCGACATCAGGCAGACGGTGCCGCCCGGCGCAAGCGCTTCGAGGGCTCCGCCCTCGAACAAGATTTCGGCGGCTTGATCGGCGTTGACGACCATCAAGAACAGCGCATCCACGCCCGAACAGGCGGCGCCGATGCCGTCGCAAGCGCTGCCGCCATGGTCAACCAGCGCATCCATGGCCGCCTGGCGCATGTCGTGGCCACGCACCGCGTAGCCGGCCTTGGCGAGATTGATGGCCATGGGCAGCCCCATGGAACCCAAGCCGATGAATGCGATCTCACGCAACGGTAAATCCACTTCCGGTCATCAGTAGAGAGTGAATGCGGGGATGTAGGAAACCAACGCCAACACTGTCAGCGCGACAAGGTAGAAGGGCCAGAGTTCACGGGCGACGGCCTGGATAGGAACCCGGGCGATCGCCGCGCCGATGAACAGGGTGGTCCCGATCGGCGGAGTGAACAGGCCGATCGACAGATTGACCGCAACCATGATGCCGAGCTGGATCGGATCGATTCCGATAGCCTGGCCGATGGCGACGAAGGTGGGGCCGAGAAGCAGGATCGCCGCCGGCAGGTCAAGGAACATTCCGACCACGAGCATGATCAGGTTCATCGCGAGGATGATCAGCCAGGGCTCCTTCAGCGTTTCCATCGCCCATGTCGCAACGGTGCTGGGCACACGCTCGGTGATCAGCACATGGGCGACCAGATTGGACGCTGTGATCACCAGCATGACGACGCCGGTGGTGATCACCGTTTCGATGAGGGCCGTCCTGATCCGCGCGATGGTGAGGTCCCGATAGAGCACACTGCTGACGACGAGCGCGTAGGCGACTGCGATGACGCTGACCTCTGTCGGCGTCGCGACGCCGAGGCGCAGCAGCGCGACGATGAAGACGGGCATCAGCAAGGCTGGTGCCGACGCGACGATGATCCGCACGATCGTCGGCCGGCCTTCCTCGGGCAGCAGCCGCGGAAATCCCCGCAGGCGACCGCTGGTGTAGCAGACAATCATCATGCCCGAGGCCAGCATCAGACCTGGCAGGATCGCCGCGACGAACAGCGAGGCGATCGATGTGTTCGATACCGCGGCATAGATGATCAGAGGGATTGAGGGCGGGATCAGCCCTGCGATGACGGAGGAGGATGATGTCACTGCGGCGGCGAAGGCCGGAGGATATCCTTCGCGCTTCTGCCAGGGGATCAGCATCGAGCCGAGTGCCGACGCTTCGGCGACGGCGGAGCCCGAGACGCCGCCGAAGATGGTCGAGCCGACGACGCTGACCTGTCCGAGCCCGCCATGGAAGCGACCGACCAGGGCGGCAGCAAACTCGACCAGCTTGCGGCCGAGCGTGCCGGACATCATCAGCGAGCCTGACAGGATGAAGAACGGAATTGCCAGGAGCGGGAAGCTCTGGGTCGGCTGGAACAGCTTGACGACCGCGATGACGGATGGGACGCCGCCGAGGAATAGCACCGCAGAGCCCGACGCTATGATCAGGGCGTAGCCGACCGGAAAGGAGAGGATTAGGAGGACGGCGAATACCGCCACCATCAAGACGGTCATACGGAAGCCTCCGCACGTTCATCGAGCACCGAACGCGGATCCGTCGCGTGGAGCACCCTTACGAGCGTCACCAGGGAAATGATCGCGATTCCGCCGAAGCCGAAGAACATCGACGAATAGGCGTAGAGTTGCGGAATGCCGGTGACCGGGAACAGCTGATTGCCGGTGATCTGCACGACCGCGATTGAGACATAGGACAGGAAGATAAAGGTGGCCGCGACAAGGATCTGCATGACGGCGAGGAGCATCTTCGCGACCGCAGGCGTCACCGCGTACAAAAGGATCGAGACGGCAATGTGCGCACCACGATGGGCCGCCAGAACGATGCCGCCCATCACCAGCCAGGGAAATAAGATATTCGGAACCTCCGTCGGCCAGCCGAGGCCGCGGGTTGTCAGATAGCGAATGACCACCTCGGCAAGCAGCGCGAGAAAAATCGCGATTATCGAACCGAGCGCGACGGTGGCCGCGGCGACCGCCACGATCCGGTCCACCCAGGCCACGAGGCGCAAGGCGGGAGATCCCGCCTTGCTATGCTGGTCAATGCGGCCCTCAGTCATTAGTTCGCCGCAGCCGCTGCTTCCACGACTTGGTCGACCATCTCGGGATACTTTTCACGCCACTGGTCGTAGACGGCCTGAGTGGCATCGACGAAGGGTTGCTTGTCAACTTCATTGAACGTCACGCCGGCTTCCTCCAGCTTGGCGCGCAGCTCTTTCTCATCGTTCAGCGAGCGTTGCCGGTTGTACTCACCCGCTTCCGTAGCGGCCTCGCGGATTGCCGTCTGATCCTCTTCGGAGAAGCTGTCGAATACGCTCTTGCTGGCCAGAAGCAGCGTTGCCTCGTATTTGTGGCCGGTGAGCGATATGTACTTCTGAACCTCGTGGAGCTTCGAAGACCAGATGTTGATCAGCGGGTTCTCCTGACCATCGACGACACCCTGCTCCAGGGCAATGTAAAGCTCGGAAAAGGCGAGCGGCGTCGGGCTGGCGCCGAGGGCATTGAAGATGTCGACGGTGATCGGGTCCGGCGGCGTCCGGATCTTCAGGCCGGCGAGATCGGCCGGGGCCTCGATAGGCCGGACGTTGTTGCTCGTCTGGCGGATGCCGTTGTCCCAGAAGGCCAGAACGAGCAGGCCCTGCTCTTCCGCGAGGGCCTTCAGGCTATCGCCGAAGGGGCCGTCCACCACCTCCCATGCCTGCGGCAGGTCTTCGAACAGGAAGGGTAGCCCGAGCAGCGAGAACTGCGGGACGATGGCCGACATCGGGCCCTGCGAGTTCGCGCTGAAGGCAAGCGTCCCGAGACGCATGTTCGTCAGGGCCTCGGCATCTTCGGCGAACTGAGCGTTGCCGCCAACATCAATGGTGACGCGGCCCTCGGTCTTCTCCTCCACCAACTCAGCGAACCGTTCAGAAGCGTCCCATTTCGGATTGCCCGGCGCTGCATTGTGAGCGAGCTTGTGCTGCGCGGCAGCGGGTCCGGCGCAGAGCGCCATGACCGCGGCCAACGCCACCAGATACTTTTTCATGTTTTCCTCCCATGAAGTGTTGCGACTGCACTTGCACCGACCCGAAGGTCAGCTATCGAACTGGTATACCGGTTGGGATACACAGTCAAATCCAGCGTTTGATGGCCTCCGCGATGGCGTTTGCCGAGATACCGTAGCGGTCGTGAAGCGTTGGCAACGCTCCTGCGTCGAGGAATTTGTCCGGCAGACCGATCTGGCGGAACGCCGGCGCGACACCGGCTCGAAGAAGGCCGGTCGCCACCGCTTCTCCAAGCCCCCCGATGATCGAATGGTTCTCCGCGACCACCACCAGCCGTCCGGGCCGCCGTGCCTCCCGCACGATGGTGTCCAGATCGAGCGGCTTGATCGTCGCAACATGCAGCACGGCCGCATCGATCTTGTCGGCCCGTAGCATCTTCGCGGCCTCCAGGACCCGCATGGTCAGGATGCCGGTGGAGATGAACAGGACGTCATCGCCGCCATGCAGCAGCTTGGCCTTGCCGAATTCGAACTCGTAGCCGTATTCGTCGAGGACCATCGGCACCTTGCCGCGCAGCAGGCGCATGTAGACCGGGCCCTTGTGGGCGGCGATCGCCGGTACGGCCGTCTCGACATCCCGTGCATCGCAAGGATCGACGATCGCCATGTTCGGCATTGCCCGGAAGATCGCCACGTCGTCCGTCGCCTGATGGCTTGGACCGTAACCGGTTGTCAGACCCGGCAGGGCGCAGCAGATCTTGACGTCGAGCTTCTCTTCCGCGATCGCCATGCAGATGAAATCGTAGGCCCGGCGGGACGCGAAGACCGCATAGGTGGTGGCGAAGGGCATGAAACCTTCGCGCGCCAGCCCGGCCGCCGCGCTCATCAGCAACTGCTCGGCCATCCCCATCTGGTAGAAGCGGTCGGGATAGGCCTCGGCGAAGACATGCAGGTCGGTATATTTGGCGAGATCCGCGGTGAGCCCGACAATATCGGGTCGTTCCGCGGCAAGCGCATTCAACGCATGACCGAAGGGCGCTGATACGGTCGCCTGTCCTTCGGCTGCCAGCGATGCGATCATCGCCGATGTCGTCAGGCGCTTGGCCGGCGCGTTGCCAGCAGGGGCCTGGCTGGTCTGAGTCTTGGCGGTCATTGCGCGCGTCCTTCCTCCAGAGCGTCCAGAGCGAGCTGCCATTCGTCGGGTTCGACGCGAATGAAATGGGCGCTCTCGCGGGCTTCCAGGAACGGCACGCCGCGACCCATCTTGGTGTCGCAGATGATGATCCGGGGCTGCGCGCCCGCATGGGTCCGTGCCGCGTCGAAGGCATCGCGCACGGCTTCCAAGTCGTTGCCGTCGACGCGCAGAACGAACCAGCCGAAAGCGGCGAACTTGTCCGCCAGGGGTTCGAAGCCGAGCATGCGCGTGGAGGGGCCGTCCGCCTGCTGGTTGTTGACGTCAACTATCGCGATCAGATTGTCGAGGCCGTGATGCGGCGCAGACAGCGCCGCCTCCCAGGTTGCGCCTTCGTCGAGTTCACCGTCCGACAGAAGGTTGTAGACGAAGGATCGGGATCGCTTGCGCTTGAGCCCGAGACACATGCCGACGGCAATGCCCAGGCCCTGGCCGAGCGAGCCACCGGTGATCTCCATGCCGGGCGTGTAGAGCGCCATGCCCGACATCGGCAGACGGGAATCGTCGCTGCCATAGGTCTCGAGCTCGTCCTCCGGCACGATCCCGGCCTCGATCAGGGCGGCGTAGAGCGCGATCGCGTAGTGGCCGATCGACAGGAGGAAACGGTCGCGCTCCTCCCAGTCCGGGTCGTCCGCCCGATAGTTGAGCGCATGAAAATAGGCGACGGCGAGAACGTCGGCGATGCCGAGG
This sequence comes from Aurantimonas sp. A2-1-M11, assembly GCF_036549475.1. Classification (NCBI taxonomy): domain Bacteria; kingdom Pseudomonadati; phylum Pseudomonadota; class Alphaproteobacteria; order Hyphomicrobiales; family Aurantimonadaceae; genus Aurantimonas; species Aurantimonas sp. A2-1-M11. The sequence goes on from NZ_JAZHLI010000079.1 coordinate 9,136, forward strand.
GCCTGACCGACATAGCCCTGACCCTGTACCTCGCCCATCCGCACCGCATGACGGCGGATGCGATAGGCGCGTTCGGCGAGCGTGACGTTCGACAGTTTGGCAGTGTCTGGGGTCGTCATCTGCGCAGAACTCTCCGAAAGGATGAATGAGCGTCGTGGTCGAGCCGTGCGGCCCGCCGCGGGCGACAGCTAGTGAATGAGCATGCCGCCGTTCACGTCGATGGTTGCGCCGGTGACGTAGGCCGCCAGGTCGGACGCCAGGAACAGGAAGATGCCGGCCACGTCGTCGGCTGTGCCGAGACGATCGAGAGGAATAGTCTTCCGGATCTCGGTTCGCATCTCATCGGTGAGCATGCCGCCGGTGATGTCCGTCTCGATCAGTCCGGGCGTGACGCAATTGACTCGGATGCCGTCCGGTCCGAACTCCCGGGCCATGGCCTTGGCAAGCCCGAGGACGCCGGCCTTGGCGGCGGAATAGTGCGGGCCGCCGAAGATGCCGCCGCCGCGCTGGGCGGAGACCGATGACATGCAGGCGATGGAGCCGCCGCCCGACGACTGCATGTGCGGAATGACGGCCTGACTGAGCAGGAAGACACCGGTCAAGTTGACGTCGGTGATCCGGGACCAGTCGGCAAGATCGATGTCGAGCAGCTTGATCTTCTGGGTGATGCCGGCATTGTTGATCAGGATATCGATACGGCCGCAGGCGGCGACAGCCTCGGCCACCGCCGCCACGCACTCGTCTGCTTTGGTGACATCGCAGCGCAGGCCGAGATGGTGCTCCCCGAGCGATGCGGCGGCCCGTACGGCCGCTTCGCCATCAAGGTCGAGGATGACAATCCGGGCGCCCTCGGCCGCCATGCGACGCGCCGTTGCCAGCCCGATCCCGCGTTCGCTCGCCGCTCCCGATATCATCGCGCATTTGCCGGCCAGAAGCATGAATTCGTTCCCCCTCATCGCCCTCTGCGGGGCGTGTCGCTCCCTTCAGCTTGTCGGCATGTTGGGCGAGGAACAAATGCATTCCGTGGTCGTATACATGAATCCATCTCATGTTATACGAGGAAGGCATCGTGGGAGACGGTTTTCTAGTCCGTCATTCTGGAACCGGTCGCGTAAACTCTCGACCTCTGAAAATTGGTTCGTCTGCAGGGCGCCCATGCACGAACCCGCTCTCGCGGGATTGGCGGCGGCGTTATGGTCGACGGATAGGGGCAGAGGCGTAATCGGCGATTGAACGGGCGCCGCGGTCACCATGAGCATGAGGGGTTCCCCTCGTCTCATGGAGAGATACGATGCCGCATCCTTCCGTCGAACGCCCCGCCAGCGCGCTGCGCCTACGCATGCTGGAGGACATGGCCATGCGCGGCCTGCGCGAGGCCACGCAGCGCGACTACATCCGCTTCGTTCGCGCCTTCGCCGCCTACCTGGGCCGCTCGCCCGACACCGCGAGCGCCGAGGATGTTCGCCGCTTCCAGGTCCACCAAGCTGAGACCGGCGTGCAGGCGCCGACGATCAACGGCTCGGTTTCGGCGCTGCGCTTCCTGTTTACCGTCACGCTCGACCGGCCCGATCTGGTGCGGCGTTTCGTCCTCGCCCGTTATCAGCGCAAGCTGCCGACGGTGCTCAGCGTCGAGGAGGTCGGACGGCTCCTGGAAGCTGCGCCAGGTCCGAAGTATCGCGCCGCGCTCGGCACCGCCTATGGCGCGGGGTTGCGGGTCTCGGAAGTGGCGACTCTGAAGATCGACGACATCGACTCCACTCGCATGCTGATCCGTATCGAGGAGGGGAAGGGTCGCAAGGACCGTAATGCCATGCTCTCGCCCCAGCTTCTCGAACTCCTGCGCCTGTGGTGGCGAGAGGGACGACAGCGCGGGGTGATGCTGCCGCACGGATGGCTGCTTCCCGGACGCAGCCGTCTGGAGCCCATCTCCACCCGCCAGCTCAACCGGGCTGTCCATGAGGCGGCTGAGGCCGCCGGCATCACCAAGCGCGTCAGCCCGCACACGCTGCGCCATTCCTTCGCCACCCATCTCCTCGAGCAAAACGTCGACATCCGCGTCATCCAGGTGTTGCTCGGCCATTCCAAGCTCGACACCACCGCGCTCTACGCTCGTGTCGCCACACGCACGATCCGCGCCGTGACGAGCCCTATCGAACAGCTCAAAATACTGATGGAGGGAGATCGCAGCCTCGAGTGACGGGCGGTGGCACCGCTCATCGAACTCGCTGACATCTTCCATGACCATGGCCCAGCCTTCCGGGCGAGCAGGACCGGCCATCTGAGCTTGGCCGAACTGAAAGTCATGTCGGCGATCGAGCATTGTCGAACCGCAGCCCTCGGCGGCCATGTCGAGGGATGCGACGACTGCGGCCATCTTCGCATCGCCTACAACTCATGCCGCAACCGGCACTGCCCGAGGTGCCAAGGCGCTGCGGCGCGAGATTGGCTGGCCGCGCGCCAGGCCGACCTTTTGCCCGTCGGTTACTTCCACGTCGTCTTCACGCTGCCCGCCGAGATCGCAGCGGTCGCATTCCAGAACAAGAAGGTCGTCTACGACCTCCTGTTCCGGACGGCCGTCGAGACGATAACCAGGATCGCCGCGAACCCGAAGTACCTGGGCGCCAGCATCGGCCTCACCGCCGTGCTCCACACCTGGGGCTCGGCCATGACCCACCATCCCCACGTGCACATGATCGTGCCCGGCGGCGGTCTTTCGCCGGACGGAACGCGATGGATCGCATCGCGTCCCGCCTTCCTCCTGCCGGTCCGGGTGCTCGGCGCCCTGTTCCGGCGCCTGTTCCTCGAAGGGCTGCTCGCCCTCCACGGGGCCGGCAAGCTCGCCTTCCACGGCTCTTTGGCGCACCTTGCCGATCCGCATGGCTTTGCCCGTCATCTCGCGCCGGTGCGACGCAAACGCTGGGTCGTATACGCAAAGCCGCCCTTCGCGGGACCACAGGCCGTCCTCGCCTATCTGTCGCGCTACACCCACCGCGTCGCCATCTCCTCCCGGCGCATCACCACATTCGACGGCAGCAACGGCACCTTCCGCGTCAAGGACTACCGCCAGGATGGCGCCGCCCGCCATCGCACCCTGACGCTGGAGGCCGGCGAATTCATCCGACGCTTCCTTCTCCACGTCCTGCCACGCGGCTTCCACCGCATCCGCCACTACGGCTTCCTCACTGGGCCAAACCGACGATGCAGGATTGAGCGGATCCGCGACCTGATCGGTGAACGGAAGTCGGAGCCGATATCCGGCGCGGCACCGGGCCACGCCGAACCGGAGAAGCCCACACCGCCGGCGCCGCAAGCCTGCCCATGTTGCGGGGGAACGATGCGGCGCCTCCTGATCTTGCCGACAATGGCCCGGGCCAGAGCGCCGCCCTTCGGCGCACGGCAGACCGCAGGACCATCACCGTGATCCGCCGCCATCGATCCCAAAACCCATCCTACCTCGCGCTGTGCCGGCAAGCGACGGGGCTCGTCCGCATCACGACCAGTACGTCGGGGTTGACCGCGTTCGGCCTCAGAGGCCTCGACGCGATCACCGCATTCGACGCCCCGCCAACCCGACTGCACCCGTTCGCCCAGCCTCGAACCCTCCAGCTCGCATCGTCGCGTTGCACTCAATCGGGATCCGGCTCGGCCGGATCAGCAAATTCTCCATAGACGGTCACGACGCAGGCCCGCTCGTTCATGCATGGGCGGTTGTCGGACGCCGGCTCCCCACCCGGCCGCAATCATTGCGCCCGCCGGCATCCGAAAACCTTCACCATCTTGGCCGTAGAGATCGGACTTGCGATTTCCTGAAAGCAGACGTTGCTGCTTACCGCTTCACAGGTCATGAATGTGCCGTAGGCGGACCCGATGAAATCATCTAACCGGTCGACGTGAGAGTTCTGCTCGCGAAATCTCTCGGCTCGCACCAGTTGAGGAACGCGTTTTCGCCTATCGCGCCGATGTCCCGCCGCGCCATCGCCGTCATGTCGCAATTGCGATCGGCACGGCGATGGCGGCTTCCACCGGTGTGAATATGTCGACGGCGGTGCCGGGCGCCCTGATGGTCACCATCAATGCGTAGCGCGTGACCGCGTCGAACCGTTCGAGGTATGGCTTTTCCTTCCACCATCCGCCGACCGGGAAGATGCCGATCGCATCTCGCTCGGCGAGGTCGGCCGCGCTCCCCGACCAGAAATCGCTATGCAGTGAGCCACGATCGCGAAATGTGCCGAGTAGCCATTCCTCTCCGCCACCAGCCGGGGCTCCCTCCTCTTCGTCGCGCGCTGCTTGGTTTATTCGGGCCCTGAACTCGTCGACGGTTTCGGTCGCAGACTTCACGCGGAATCTGAGGCCGTGCGAGGCGTAGCGATGCCGACGCGTCCAGCCGCGCTCCCCGGGGTTGGGTTCGATGTAGTACGACAGCGTCGCGCGGAGCTCCACCTGGGCCGCGCCGAGGGCGGCCAGCTGTTCCTTCGGCCAATGCAAGCGATGCAACTTCATATCGCGCGTTTTCGCAGTCGCGCCGGCCTCTCGGTGAAATGGCTGCAATTCGTCTTCGACGATGAGCGTGAGATCGTTCACCGTCGACAGGAGCGCGCGCCCGAGATCTGGCACGCCGTAGCCGTAGCGCCGCACCAGCGCTTGGATTTGCCCCTTCGCGCCATTGCATGTGTCAATCCGGGCGCGCATCGCTGGTGTCCACTCGGCGGAATGGACGATCAGGGCCCGGACGGTTTCAGGCCACAGTCCGGGGCGCGCCGCCAAGATCTGTCCGGCCATTCGTGCCGCGTGCGCGGTCGCCGCGCTGGTATCGCCGATGGTGGTGAAATGGCGCAGGTCTGGACGGTAGAAGGTCGTTAGAATCTGCAGATCGTCGATCGGCTCGCCCGGCAAGGTTCCGTCATGGCCGAGATTCCCGCCCTCGAACACGACGTCGGGTTTCACAGGCCACTGCCTGTCCCATATGACCGACGTCCGACTGCGTGGGGAGAGTTCGCCGGCCGGCGCTATCGGCGCGTAATCGGCAAATGCGGCGTCGATGATGTCAACCTTCTCCGTGAAAGCGCCGACAGTCAGGGCGTTCCAAGCCTGGGCGGGATCATCCACCGCCTCCAAGTCGTTGCGCGTCAGATGATCGGCCGGCATCAGGTCGTCACCGATGTTGCCGGCCGAGAGGATTATCAGCCGTCGCTGGTCTTCCTCGAAACAGAGTTGGTCGACTGCCGCGGACCATGAGGTCGGCCTTCCGCGCGCCGGGTTTACGCTGGTCACAGCCATGGCAATCGCGCGGCGTCGGTTCGGCGCCTGGATTTCAGCGCGCGCGATCGCTTCACCAGTGATCGCGCCGTAGAGTTCCGGATCGTTCGCATGGTCCGCGGGCGGGAGAATGCGGACGCTTTCCAGCCGAAAGGGCAATGGCACTGGATCTCCACCTGCCAGCACCGGAACCAGGTCGCCGTAGAGGCCAACGCCTGCCATCCGTGTGCCGTGGCCATTCCAGGTCGGCGTATCGTCGCTGCCCCACGCGGGTCGGATCGTGTGCCAGTCCTCGGCGGCGAGCGCAGGTTCGATCAGCGGATGCGTCCGCCTCACGCCGCTGTCGAGGACGCAGACAGCGACGTCGGCCGCTGACGGCGTCACGCGCTCAAGAAGCTCGTCGCTCCAGTCCTGTTGCTCTGCGCCGCCCATGCTCATGAAGAACGAAGGTGTATCTTTGGCCCGTCGCAGCTCCGCGACGACGTCGCTATGCGCAACCAGTCGATCAAGCACTCCGCGCTGGCGAGCGCCAACATGACGATGCGCTCCGGAAAACCTCACCGCATGCGCCCGCACAGTGAGGTTCAGCACCTGGGCAATGCGCTCGAAGTTCTCGCGTCGGCCCTCGCGCAGCCAGACCTCCCACCAGACCTGCTCGTCGGCGGCTTGAGGAAACAGTGTGACGTCATCGGTGAACAGAGATCTCGCCGTCGCCAGACTGAACCGCCCCGGGTTTCCCGGAGACCATTTGGTTTGAGTCCTACGCGGCTATCGGCACGGCCTCAAGCCTGGCGTAGTAGGCGGCTTCCGCCTCGGCGGGCGGGAGGTTGCC